>JAITKN010000142.1 GCA_031278415.1 Oscillospiraceae bacterium | reverse complement strand
CGGACAGCTCCGGAGTCCGTTCGGACTGCTGCTCGAACTCCCGCGCCCACTCCTTATTCACGCCGGAATAGCGCCCGTCCCAATTGTGCCGCTGAATATGCGCGGCGATGATTCGCCCGACGCGCTCGAAGCCGTATTCGTTCACGACCGACATCACCGCGCCGGAGAGGTTGTAATAGTCCGGCTCGTAACAACTGCCGCGAATCGCGCCGCCGATAGATTCCGCAAGAACGCTTCCTCGCGGGCTATATCCTTTCGGAACAAGGTTTCAGACTCGCTCCACTTTCCATTTTTGTCGTTTGTCATAAATATCTCCGTTCTGTAATTTTTGTCTTTCTCTCAACTCAGCGAAGATCTGAAAAACCCTTGACAAGACCTAAACCGCGTGTTATGATAGCTCTATCTTAGTTTTGGGGAACTCTACGAGACTCTAAAGGTTATCCTTTTAAGACAAAAGGTAATCCTTTTAAGACAAAAGGTAATCCTTTTAAGACAAAAGGTTATCCTTTTAAGACAAAAGGTAATCCTTTTAAGGCAAAAGGTTATCCTTTTAAGACAAAAGGTTATCCTTTTAAGGCAAAAGGTTATCCTTTTAAGACAAAAGGTTATCCTTTTAAGGCAAAAGGTTATCCTTTTAAGACAAAAGGTTATCCTTTTAAGGCAAAAGGTTATCCTTTAAAGTCTAAAGGTTGACCTTTAAAGTCTAAAGGTTGACCTTTAAAGTCTAAAGGTTGACCTTTTAAACCTTATTTGACAAAATTAAAATCTTACCGATTTCAGACGCTGTGTCTTGACTTTTCATCTCAAATCGGCTATAATGCAATTGTGTTCAGATTTAATTGGAACACGGGAGGTGATGGTTTGAAACAAATCAGCATTGGCGGGACGCTTATCGGCGGCGGCGCTCCGATAAGTGTACAAAGCATGACTAATACCGATACAGCGAATATAGACGCGACTGCCGCTCAGATTAACTCCCTTGCCGCCGTCGGCGCGGATATAGTTCGCGTTGCTGTACCGAACGCGGCGGCGGCAAACGCGATTAGGGAGCTGAAGCAGCTGACAAGCGTCCCGCTTGTCGCGGATATTCACTTTGATTACCGACTCGCGCTGTCGGTGATCGAAAACGGAGTTGATAAGGTACGCCTTAACCCCGGCAACATCGGCTCAGCGGCAAATGTCAGGCGTGTTGCGGACGCGGCTAAGGCGGCGGGGGTTCCGATACGCGTAGGAATAAACTCCGGTTCGCTGGAAAAGCGCATACTCGCTGAATACGGCGGAGTAACCGCCGAAGCGCTTGCGGATAGCGCGGCGGGACACGTTCGCCTGTTGGAAGACGCGGGATTCGGCGATATTTGCGTTTCTATGAAAAGCGGAGATGTGAATACTACAATTGCGGCGAACAGACTCTTTCGGGATAAATTCGATTATCCCCTTCACCTTGGCGTTACCGCCGCGGGAAGCGGAGTCCCCGCCATAGCCAAAGCGGCGGTAGCGTTGGGCAGATTACTGGCGGACGACATCGGCGATACAATTCGCGTAAGCATTACCGGCGACCCGACGCAAGAAGTGGCGGCGGGAATCGCGATTCTGGAAGCGGCAGGACTTCGGGTGCCGCGCTTGGAACTTATAAGCTGCCCTACATGCGGACGCTGCAAGGCGAATTTGGAGAACGTCATTTCGGAGGTACGCGCCGCGTTAAAGAATTATGCGCCGCCCAAACCAATTAAAATAGCGGTTATGGGCTGTGAGGTAAACGGTCCCGGCGAGGCTAAGGAAGCGGATTTCGGAATCGCCTGCGGAAGGGACAAAGGAGTTCTGTTCGCTAAAGGGGATTTGATGACGAAAGTCGATATGACCTCAGCAGCAAAAACATTGTGCGCCTTGATAGTCGGAAAACAACATTTAACCATATAAACAACAAGGAAAAACATAATGAAAGATTTGCCGAAACTTAAAGATATGTTTCCGTACACCGCGGATTGCGGAGGCGCGTCGGATGCCGATATTGTGTCCGCGATTGCCAATAAGGGAAAAAGAACGCTTCTTATTACGCTGCAAACGTCAGTACCTATAGCTCCGGTTATGCTTAGTATGTGTGAAGCAAAGATTAAGGACGCAATGAAATTAAAGCAGGTAACTATTGCCGCTATCGCGCCGCCGGTTAAGAAGAGCGTCAAAAAACAGGCGGGCGAAATTCTGCTCGGCGATAAGCCCATTAAAGGTTCGTCGATAAAGATGTCGGAGCTTACTCCGGAGAGCGGCAACGTAACAGTAGAGGGGGAAGTCTTTTGGAGCGAGGTTCGCGCGTGGCGCAACGGCAGCGGCGTTACCCATAACTTTAACATTACGGATTTTACATCATCGGCGCGAATAAAGGCTTCAGGAGAGATTAATATAGCGGTCGGCGACTGTCTGCGCGTTAAAGGGCGTTACGATTATGACAATTACTACAAGGAAAATCTTATTGTCCCGTTTAGTATAGAGCGCATTGAGCGAACTATTCGCGAGGATACTCACGATGGGGATAAGCGCGTGGAATTACACCTGCATACCAAAATGTCGGCATTAGACGCGCTTACCGATCCGGAAAAGGCGGTCGAAACCGCGGCGCGTTGGGGGCATAAGGCCATCGCCATTACCAATCACGCGGTGGTTCACGACTATCCGGAGTTTTCCAAAGCGTGTGAGCGGTACGGCGTTAAGCCCATATATGGTGTAGAGGCTTATTATGTTAATGACATGGACGACCGGCTTGCCTATAAACCTGCTCCCAATACTGATCCGGGAACCCAATGTCCGCTTGACGAGTATATAGCTTTCGACCTCGAAAGCACAGGATTAGATACAAACGGCGACCGCATTACAGAAATCGGCGCGGTTCTTATGCGCGGCGGAAAACCGCAGGAGCGATTCAGCACATTCGTTAACCCGGGCAGACCCATTCCGCCGGAGATTACAAGACTTACGGGCATTAATGATCTTGACGTAGCTGTTGCTCCGTTTGAAGGCGAGGCGGTGTCGGATTTTTTGAAGTTTAGCCGCGGTCTGCCGCTGGTAGCGCATAACGCCGACTTCGACACAGGACTTATTCTTGCCGCATGCGAGCGCAGCGGTATCACAATGACCAACGCAACGATTGACACCTATCAGATGGCGTTGGATTTGCTGCCGAACGCGGGACGGGGAAATTACAATCTGGCGGCTTTGGCAAGAATTTTACAGCTTCCGGATTTTAAGCACCACCGCGCGGTTGACGACGCTGAAACTCTTTCGCTGATTATGGAGGACTTCCGTAAAATGTTAGCCGATCAGGGAATATCGGACGCGACCCAAATCGACGGACATTTCCGCGCCGCCAGAACCGCATTTGCGCTGAAAGACAGATACCCGAAACATATTATCCTGCTTGTCAAAGAAAAGGCGGGACTGAAAAACCTATACAAACTGATTTCACAATCACATCTTAACCCATTCACCAAAGGCTATCCGGTTATGACAAAATCAATGATTCTAAACCATCGCGAAGGGTTGATTGTAGGCAGCGCGTGCGAAAACAGCGAAATCTTCCGCGCTATTACGGGTAACGCCAGCAATCGCGAGCTAATACGCCTTTCGGAGTTTTACGACTACTTTGAGATTCAGCCTATCGCCAACAATATGTTTATGCTCAACAATGACCGATACAGCGGAATAGAGCAGCTTCGCGGCTTCAATCGCCGTATGACCGCGCTCGGAGAGATGACAGGCAAGCCGGTGGTCGCTACGGGCGATGTCCACTTCCTTAATCCCGAAGATGAAATCGGGCGCACCATTCTCACCGCGAATAAATTTAAGAACGCGGACGATTATCTGCCGCTGTATTTTAAGACCACTACGGAGATGTTGGAGGAATTCAGCTACCTCGGAGAGGACACCGCTCGAACGGTTGTCATTGACAACCCCAACGCAATCGCAAACAGCGTAGAGAGCTTTGATCTATTGCCTGACGGCTTGAAAATTCCGGTTATCGAAAACAGCCGCGACGAACTGCAGCACGCTGTAGACGAGCGTATGATGGAGCTTTACGGAGAAAACGGCATAGTTCCGGAACCGGTCAGACGGCGTGTTGAAGAGGAAATGGAGGCCATTCAGGGACGCGGGTATGACGTTATATATCTGTCCGCGAGACGCCTTGTTCAGGCATCTAACGCCCGCGGATACGTGGTAGGTTCACGCGGCAGCGTAGGCAGTTCCCTCGCCGCGTATATGGCGGGAATTACAGAGGTCAACGCGCTGCCCGCCCATTACAGCTGTCCGAATTGCAAACGCAGCGACTTCAGTTTCGCGTCAGACTACGGAGCAGGCGCGGATTTGCCGGACGCTGACTGCCCGGTATGCGGAACGGCGTATGAAAAGGAGGGGTTCGATATCCCGTTTGAAACATTCCTTGGGGTCGGCGGCGACAAGGTACCTGACATTGACCTCAATTTCTCCGGCGAAGACCAATCGAACGCTCACCGCGACGCGATAGAGATGTTCGGTTCGGACAAAGTATTCCGTGCGGGTACAATCGGCGGATTGGCGGACAAGACGGCGTTCGGATATGTACGCAAATACGCGGAGGAACGCGGCAAGGTACTTCCGAAAGCGGAACTTGAACGCCTGAGCGCAATGTTAGCAGGCGCAAAAAAAACAACCGGTCAGCACCCCGGCGGATTAGTGGTTATTCCGACGGATATGGAGGTTTACGACTTCACACCGATTCAGCGTCCGGGCGACGAAAAAGATGTCGCCAAACGAGAGAATTTAATCACGACGCATATAGAATATCACGCTATGGAGAGCAATTTGCTCAAACTGGATATGCTGGGACACGACGACCCGTCAATTGTAAAAATGCTTCGAGACCTCACCGGTGTAGACCCTACCTCGCTTCCGCTTGCCGACCCCGATGTAATGGCGCTGTTTGCGAACGGCAAAGGCACGGAGGCGCTCAGCACGGCGGGAGTTCCGGAGTTCGGAACCGGCTTCACACGCGGTATGCTGGAAGATACCAAACCGACGAAGGTTTCTGTACTAGTGCGGCTATCGGGCTTCTCGCACGGCACGGACGTATGGTCCGGCAACGCCAGAACCCTGATTCAAGACGGACACGGAGTAGAGGAAGTAATCGGATGCCGCGATGACGTTATGATTTACCTGACATCAATGGGTATGGAGTCAACTAAGGCGTTCAAAATTATGGAAGCGGTGCGCAAAGGCAAAGGTCTAACCGACGAGGAAGCGTCCGATATGCAAGCCCTGAAAGTTCCGGATTGGTACATCGAAAGCTGCCGGAAAATCAAGTATCTGTTTCCGAAATCGCATGCCGCCGCGTATATTATGATGGCGCTTCGCATAGCGTGGTACAAAGTTCATAGACCGGCGGCATATTACGCCGCTTATTTTACCATTCGCGCCAAAGCCTTTAATATTGATGTTATGAGTAAGGGGGAGTCCGCTATTCGCGGCGAAATGAAACGGCTTTTAGATTCTGTCAACGGAGATTTACGTGCCTTAAAGGGCACGGACGAATCTCTGTACCTTGCGTTAGAACTTGCCCTGGAGATGTGGCTTCGCGGAATCAAAATGCAACCGGTAAGTTTTCACAAATCCGACCCGCTGAAATTCAGAGTTGAAGACAATTCGCTGGTACCGCCGTTCACAAGCGTCTCCGGACTGGGCGATATTGCCGCGTTAGACCTCGCGGCGGCTCGCGATGCGCGGTCGGACTGGACGGTTGCGGAACTCGCGGCGGCTTGCCCCAAGGTCAGTTCCGCGCATATTGAGGAACTAAAGAAACTGAACGCATTTGATGGTATGTCTGAAAGCGCGCAAGTCAGTCTGTGGTAGCAGAAAGTTTCATTATGATTTCCCCGCCGCGCAAAGTCGCTATTCCCGTGAATACATAGAACCCGCGCCTCGTTTGGCGTTAATAGCTTCGATTATGCGTTCCGCGATTCTGCCGGCCGCGCCGGGATTATCTAACGCCCGCGCCGCCGCCGACATTGAAGCAAGCCGCGTCCGGTCGCTCAGCAATTCCGCGGCGGTTTTGAACAGCCGTTCGGCGGATGCGTCTTTTTCTTCTATCAGAACTGCCGCTCCGGCATCGGCAAAGGTTTTCGCGTTGGGATATTGATGATTTCCGGTCACGAATGGCGACGGGATAAGGATTGCCGGCTTGCCGGCGGCGGCAAGTTCGTTAAGCGTACCGGCACCGGAACGGCAAATCACCAACGACGCGCCGCTCATTGCGCTCGGCATATCATAGATGTACCGTTTCACCTCGGTATAGAGTGTATTACGCTCCGGCAAAGAGGAATTTTTGCCGGCCGCGTGAACGTATCGGAATGAGCGAGAGCGCTCAATAATTTCCACCAGTTGCGGAACCCGCTCATTGAGATATTTCGAGCCGAGTGACCCCCAAAATGACAGTACGGTTTTCGTATCCGCATCGCTCCTCCGCCCCGATGCGATACGAAACTCCGCACGTACAGGCGTGCCGGTTACCGTGGCTTTGTTCGGAAAGCGCATATACTTTAAGGAGTCCTCAAAGCCCAGCAACATCTCCGCGGCGGACTTCTCAAGCATTTTCGTTGCCAGTCCGGGCAGTACATTGCTTTCGTGAAGCAATACGGGTACACCCAACCTTGCCGCCGCTTTGAGCGCGGGATAACATGCGTATCCGCCCGTGCCGATTGCCGCGTCAGGCTTAAAACCGCGAACTATTTTTCGAGCCTCAATGGTGGCGGAAACCGCCAGATATGCCGATTTTACATTATGCGCCAAGTTGCGCGGACTGATACTGCGCCGCAAATTGTCTACGGACAATCCCGTGAACTCAAATCCCGCCTTGGGTATCAGTTCTTCTTCCATTTTGCCCTTGCCGCCGACGAACAGGATTTGCGCGTCCGGGAAAAGCTCTTTCATTTCAACCGCAATGGCCACGGCAGGGTTAATGTGACCGCCGCTTCCTCCGCAAGAAAACAGTAAACGCATTGGGAAACTCCTATTAATTCAGATTTGCCGCAGTTTATTCCGCTCTGCGAGCAAGCGCCAATACCATTCCCATAGCCGCCATCTGAGTAAACAGCGCGGATCCGCCGGAACTGAAAAACGGAAGGCTGATTCCGGTGCATGGAAATAAATTGGTCACAACGGCAACATTAAGAAACACTTGCACGGCGAGCTGAGTAGTGACTCCGCCGATAACAAGCATCGAAAACTTGCTTTTCGCGTTCCACGCAAGCCAGTATCCGCGTATAATCAGCAGCGCAAACAGCAGCAGAATCAGCACAGCGCCGACGAAACCGATCTCCTCGCAGACAATAGAGAAAATGAAGTCGTTATGCTCCTCCGGTAAATACAGATGCTTTTGCCGACTGTTTCCTAAGCCAAGCCCCGTTAATCCGCCCGAGCCTATAGCAATCAGCGACTGCCGAACCTGATAGCCTTTTTCAACCGCGATGGGATTGTCAGAGTTCCAAAGTTCGCGCCATATTATAACACGCTCCTTTACATAGTCTTCCGGAATTCCGGTCTTATACATAACATAAGCCGCGAGCGCGGCGAGTGCCATAAGGATAACAAGGAACCGATAGCGCGTTCCGCTCTGGAACATCATAACTCCGGTGATAAGAATAAAAATAACGCAAGCGGATACGTGCGGCTCCGCGACGAGCAGGACGCAAACCCCCATCAGCAGTAAGACATACGGAAGAACCGTATAGGCGAAGTCTATGCGCAGATAGTAAGGGAATAACCACTCAAATTTGCCGGAGCGGGCGCGGTCGGTTCTTTTGCGAGAGCTTATGTACTTGGGCGAGACCTTGATTTGGTCATAGCGTGAACCGGACTTGGAAACTTTATCCGCTATATACGCATACATCAGGATAACTCCGAATTTGGCGACCTCCGACGGCTGAAATCGCACAAATATAAGGTCAAGCCAACGGCGTCCGCCGCCGCCGATGCTGCCAAACATCAAAACGGCGACCAACAGAACAACCGAGGTAAAGAACAGCGGCAGCGCGAATTTATAGAACATGACTTCCGGCAGATAGGAGATTACAAACATAGCCGCTAATCCCAGCGCGGTATATAATAACTGACCGGTAATTACCGAATACGGATTATTGTCCTCGCTGGTGTAGTAAGTGCTTGCGTAACTTGCGGATAAAAGCATTACAAGCCCGAACAACAAAATAATCAGCGTCAGAACAAGGAACACTCCGTCCACTCTGGCTTTAGGTTTGCGGCGCATATCGCGCAGTACGGGTTGATTTTGAAAAGTTCCGTGTTCGGTCATAATTTCCCATACCTTTCAAACATAATGTAATAGGTCGCCGCAGCGCAGATGACGGAAAAAATCGTAAAGACCAGGAAGATTTTTTTCTCCGACCACCCGGATTTTTCAAGATGGTGGTGGAATGGCGCCATTTTGAACACTCGGCGGCCTTCCTTGTATTTGCGTTTGGTGTACTTAAACCAGATGACCTGAATGATGTCGGACAGTACCTCCCAAATGTAAATCAGACACAGCGGCACAAGCGCCAGCGGAGCGTCCAGCGCGAATGCCGTCGCCGCTATCGCTCCGCCGAGGAATAGTGAGCCTGTGTCGCCCATAAATACTTTTGCCGGATTGAAGTTAAAGCACAGGAAGCCGAACAATCCTCCGACAAGCGCGATTCCGAATCCGCCTATGCCGACGCTGCCCCAGGCAAACGCAAGCGCGGAAAAACACGCCGCTACCGGCAAAGTCACGCCGGTAAGAACTCCGTCCACTCCGTCAGTTATGTTGACCGCGTTTACCGTACCGACTATGACAAAGGTCGCGAATATCTCATAGGCAAGCTCCGGCAGCGGTATGGTAACTTCCGCAAATGGTATATAAAGATTAGGCGTAAGGTATCCGAGATAGCGCAGGAGTAAAATCAGCGCGAGCGCGGCGGCAAGCTGAAGCAAAAGTTTAGCGAACCCGCTTAACCCGTCATTGCTTCGTTTAGTTATTTTTTTTATGTCGTCAATAAACCCTATAACCGCGTAGACAAGCGCGAATATAAAAATCGCGAGAATCGGCTTAATGTCCGCTGCGGGGTTGAGCAGCGCGAACACGGCGCAGCCCGACGCGGTTCCGACAATGAAAATCCAGCCGCCCATTGTGGGAGTGCCTTCCTTTTTCATATGCCACACGGGTCCTATTTTCTTAATCGGCTGACCCGCTTTCACAGCGCGCAGAAACGGAATGAATATCATCGCAAACACGACCGCCGCCGCAAACCCGGCAAGCAAAGGGAAAATCATTTGTCTAAAAACCTCCGTATTATTTCACGCTCGTCAAGGTGAATTTTTTCATTGCCGAGTATCTGATAATCCTCGTGTCCCTTCCCCGCCAGAATTATGACCTCATTGGGAATTGCGGTGGACAGCGCGTACTCGATCGCCTCTATGCGGTTTTCTATAACCGTGTCATTTGGGCGCGGACAGCGATTGTCGCCGACAATATCCGCGATAATATCGGTCGGAGACTCTGTGCGTGGATTATCGCTGGTGATAATAGCGCGGTCCGAGAGCCGCACGGCAATTCCGCCCATAATCGGACGCTTGGTTTTATCGCGGTTTCCTCCGCAGCCGAACAGCACCGTAAGGCGTGAGCAACCTGAAAACTGTTGTCTTGCTTCAGTCAGAACATGCTCTAACCCATCCGGAGTATGGGCGTAGTCAATTACTACGGTCGCGTCAAGACCGGGTGTATCAACAATCTCCATTCTGCCTTTCGGCGGAACGCAATTGGCAAGGGCGACCTCGCATTGCGCCGGATTCAGGTTAAGCGCGGCGCAAATCAGCCTGACAGCCTCGCGGTTGTCCGAACCATCGTAGAGTATCGGGCTGCCGGGAATCGCGTACCGCTCGGCCACGCGGCGATCACAAAGGCAAACGCCGCTGACCTCAAACAGCCGAAGTTTTGCCTCGAGGTACGCGTCTGTTGTTTTGTGAAAGTCAATATGGTCATGCGTAAGGTTGGTCAGGACACCGACGGCGAAATTCAGCCCCGCCACTCGGCGAAGCTCAAGCGCGTGACTGCTGACTTCCATAAAAACAGTATCACAACCCGCGTCACGGGCTTTAGCGAGCAGCTCATACAGGTCGCGGCTTTCCGGAGTCGTATTTACGGCGGGGATTTCTTCATCGCCGATAAGATTCCTTATTGTGCCGAACAGCGCGGCTTTCTTGCCGGTAACGCGCTCATAAACTTGCTTAGCGAGTGTAGTAATCGTTGTCTTGCCATTAGTTCCGGTAACGCCGATAAGGACGAGCGAGCGCTGCGGCTCACCGAACATTTTAGCGGAAAACCGCGCAAGCACCTCACGCGCCTGCGTTTCATCTGTGAAGCGCATTACCGCGGCAGCACCACGACTCAGCGCGTCGCTGACGTAGCGTTCTCCGCTGCTTGGAATCGCTACGAAAAGAGCGCCGTTCGTTACGCGGCGGCTATCAAAACAAATATCCGTAAAATCTGAAATCATCCTATGCCCTCCATTAGAGAGGTGTCGTTATCAATCATTGTAACCTCAACGACGATTCCCCGCGCAACCTCAGTACCCGGGTCTTGACTTTGCAACTTCGCGACAATAGTTGACTTGTCTGACGGCGCAACTCCGACAGCCCTAATAAACAAGCCGCTTACTTCCAGCGTACCGCGGGCATCTTTGTATGACATACCGCTGATGTCCGGTACTGAAACGAGGTCGGTTGGCTTGTAGGTATCTGTGTAGAGGATTACCTGCGAACCCTTGTCAAGCTCATAGTTCGCGAACGGAGCTTGGTCGAGAACCGTAGTGCCGGATCCGAAAATACGTACCTGCAACCCGACATCCTCCAGTTTAGAAGCAGCCTCGGCAATGCTGAGCGATTTTACGTTTGGCATAATCGTAGATATAGCCTCGGCGCTATTGGTAATTTCCGGGCGAATTCCGAGAAGCGGAAGCGCGTCGGCAAAGATTTTACCTACTATGGGTGCTGCCATAGTGCCGCCGGATACGTTGCCGTTTAGGGCGCGATCGGGACTGTCCAGGATAACAAGGCAGGCGATTTGCGGATTATCGGCAGGCGCAAACCCCACAAAAGAGACTTTATATTCGTCGGTCTGATGCCCAATGTCCTGTGAGGTTCCCGTTTTGCCGCCTATGCGGTATCCCGGAACTTGCGCGTTTTTGCCGGTGCCTTCCACGCCGCTGACTACCGCTTCAAGCATCTCGCGGCAGATTTCGGATGTCTGCTCACTTATTACTTGCCGCACTTCCGTCGGCTTGTTGCTTTTCAGAACCGTACCATCCGGCGCGGTGATGGTCTGCACCAGATATGGTTGCATAAGGTAACCTCCGTTCACCACCGCGCTCACAGCGGTAAGCAGCTGCAGCGGAGTAATAGCAAACGTCTGTCCGAAACTTGCCGAGGCAAGCTGCGATTGATTCATAGTGTCCATAAAGACATCGTCCTCCCACCAGTCCACGCCGATTACGCCGCCGCCCTCTCCGGAAAAGTCTATACCGGTTTTGGTTTGCAATCCGAACGCCTTTACATAGTCGTAAAACCGCCGCGCGCCTATTCTCAGCCCTATGGTAACGAACGCAACGTTGCAGCTGTGCTGAACAGCTTGCTTCAATGTTTGGTCATTGTGCCCGCTTAATCTCCAACAGTGAACCGGATCTTCGCGCCCGAGAACGTTTATTTTGCCGCCGCATGGGAAGTTGTCGTTTTCACTAACCGCGCCCGTATCCAACCCGATAGCGAGCGTAATAATCTTGAACGTAGAACCCGGCTCATATGTGTCGCTGAAAACACGGCTGCGCCACTGCTCATTAAGCGCTTCATTCAGCAGCGCGGCACGCTCCCCGTCGGTATATGTAACGGTGTCCCCAAACTCATTGACTTTGCCCTCGTTAATAAGCGCTTTCAGTTTTTCGTTGCTGTCCGGGTTCAGAGTGCTGTAATTGTTTGGGTCATAATCCGGCAGAGTAGCGGCAGCGAGTATCGCTCCGGTATTAACGTCCATAATAATCCCCATAGCGCCGTTCTGAATATGGTTATCGATAATTGCTTGCGCAAGGTGTTTTTCAAGGTATCCTTGAAGCTTCGCGTCAATTGTAAGAGTAATACTGTTGCCCTCAATCGCTGTGTAATAGTTTTCGTACTGCTCATTAAGCATCTCCGTACCGCGAGCGTTAGTAGCGCGTACCATACGACCGTTTACCCCGCGCAGCGTGGATTCGTAAAAACTTTCCAAACCGTTGCCGCCGCTATTTTCAGCGTTCACAAAACCCAGAATCTGCGCGGCAAGGTCGTCATTGGGGTAATAGCGCTTGCTGTCCTCGGCAAGATGAACACTTTTCAGGTTATATTGAGCGATGAAGTCGCGCACTTTATCGGAAACGGCAGGCTCTAATCGCCGCGCAATCCACTCATGCATTGAGTTGGTTCTATCCCATTTTGCCATAATGGTCTCATAATCGCTGCCGAACTCACCGAGAATTTCCGTAAGCTGCTGAGCTATTTGACCGCGTGACAGCTTTTCATACTCCGTACGCTTACCGTCAACGGAATGATAGGTCTTGTACTCCGGATTTTCATCGTAGGTAATTAACTCCGCCGGCGATACAAAAACGGACATAGCCGTAGCGGACTGCGCCAGAGTCTCACCATTACGGTCATAGATGCTGCCTCTGGACGCGGTAACTTCCCACTCGCGGGTTTGCTGGTCAATAGCTCTTTTCTGATAGTTTTCATGCTGAATTATTTGGATTCGAAAGAGCTGATAAATCAATATACCGGAAACGAAAATGCCCAGCAGTATAACTGTGTATATGGTGCGCAGCCTTACCCTCGCCAACCCTTTACGCGCGGTTATCTCTTGTTTTTGAGTATCTGATTCGGGAATACGGCGTTTGTCCATTGTTTCCTCCGCAGAATCTTATTCTTCAGCTATAAAATATGCGGACAAACGGTTAAGTATGTCCGAAAGCAAACCGAGAATATTTCCGCGTGTCCCGCCTTCCTTAACGACTATAACTTGCGTTCCCGGTTCAGAACCCACGTACTTGACGAAATTTTCCGATTGCGCGTGCATTCCGAGCCGCGTCGTCGCCAGTTGTTCAATGCTGTTCGACTCCAAAACACAGGCATAATCAAGTTCGAGACGTTTCTGTTCCGCGACCGCATTTTCATATTCGCGGCGAAGTTTAGCGTTATTGTCGGACACGGACGTATAATTCGCCTTGACAATTAGCCCGAATACGAACAGAACGACCATTATCATAGCGAGCAGCGCCCAAAGCGGTTTGAAGAACACACGCCGCGCGCGAGGCTTGTATTCAGCCTCGTAATCAAGCTCTCTGTCCGCGTAAATGTGAGGCGATCCGTATTTTAAGTCTACCGCTGACTCTTGCATAGATTACTAACCTACCTTTCTTGCTGTCCGGAGTTTCGCGCTGCCGGAACGTGTGTTTTCGCGAAGTTCTTCGTCGCGCGGAGTAATCGGGTGTTTTGTGATGACGCTGAGACGCGTGTCGTCTCTGAACGAATGTTTTACGAGCCTGTCTTCAAGGGAGTGAAATGAGATTACCGCTATAACTCCGCCCGGTTTCAAGCGATTCGGCGCGGCTTTGAGCATTCTTGACAGTGAGCCGAGTTCGTCCTGAACCGCGATTCGCAGTGCTTGAAATACACGCTTCGGGTGAGTATTCAGCAGTTCCGCCAACTGATAGGTCGTTTCGATTGGCGCGCGCGTTCGAGTCTCCGCAATCCGCCGAGCAATTCGCGGCGCGTTGCGTTCCTCGCCATACTCGTAGAAGATTCGCTTAAGATCTTCATAGTCCCATTCATTTACGATTTCATACGCGCTGATCGGAGCGGTTCTGTCCATCCGCATATCAAGACGCGCATCGCGGCGGAAACTGAACCCGCGTTCCGTTGTATCAAGCTGATGGGAACTAACGCCAAGGTCGAAAATCATTCCGTCAAAAAGCTCGTCCGCCTGTTCGATGAAGTCCGCAAAGTTCGACTTGGTCAGCGCCAACTGACCGCTGACCAAATACGGACGGAACACGTCAGAGACTTTCGCGGCCTCAATAGCGTCGGAGTCCATATCCGTTGCGCGGACGATTCCCCCGCGCTCTAAGATCAATCGGCTATGACCGCCGCCGCCGAAAGTGCCGTCAAAGTACGTATTTCCCGGCGTAACGTCCAGCGCGTCCGCAGTTTCATAAAGCAAGACAGAAACGTGACCAAAATCAGGAGAATTTTCCACATTTATCATAGCAGACAATATAGCACAGATTTACATAATTGTCAAGCATAATTTTTTGTAAATGAAAAATTTATTTTTCGCCGGTACCCGAACCGCTATCGTATGAAGTTTGTACCTATACGAGATTCGGGCGCGGGATGCTCTACTCCGTGAGATTTCGCCGTGTGATACTCTGTATCAGCCACGACCTTTCGCGTTAAATTGAAAATTTTCCGAACCATCTGCAAATATCCCGGAAACGCAATCGTACTCTTTTGCCCTGTACAAAATCGGTTACTGCTCAGCTTGCGGCGCGACGCCGCGGCAAAGCCGAACGCAAACAGACGTTCTGCGGAACTTCCGGAGAACATCAATATTCACGCGTTTTACAAGATCTCTGAATTGCTTAACCATTTAACGCTCATCGTAAGCCGAGCGCGTTATTTATTTCGTCTCTTGCCTTTTGCGCCGCGATACGAACATCTGCCGCGCAGATTATAGCGCGTGAGCTGCTAACTATCGCCCGCGATCCGCCGTCCGCAAACGCCGCCGAGACCATTTCCGCCGTGCCTCCTTGCGCACCGTAACCCGGAACGAGGAAAAACGTTTTCGGAAAGCGACTTCGCAGATCCGCAAGCTGTTCAGGATAAGTCGCCCCGATTACAAAACCCACACGATCACCGGTTGTGTCAAGCGCATTGAGCATATTTGCCACGCGGATATACACGAGTTCTCCGCTCTCAGTAGTTATGTCCTGCAATTCCGCAGACGAAGGATTTGATGTTTTAACCAGCGCGAACAACGCGCCATCGCTTGCCTCCGCTTGGTACATGAATGGTTTAACGCCATCCGAGCCGAGATACGGATTCACCGTCACACAGTCTGCGCGCAACTCGCCTGACCCAAGATACGCGTCCGCGTACGCATCCGCCGTACTGCCTATGTCTCCGCGTTTCGCGTCCGCAATCACATATAATCCGCGCTGTTTGGCGCAGCGAATGGTTTCCGACAGCGCGGCGATCCCGAGCGATCCCGCCGCTTCATAGAACGCCCACTGAGGCTTAACCGCCGGCACGATGTCGGCAACCGCGTCTATTATGCGCTTACCCCAGTCAAGAAGTGTTTCCCCTCCGCGCAGCATATCCGGACGCGGGTCAAGCCCTACCGCAACGCGGCACTCCTTAGCGTCGATTAGTGCCTGCAACCGTGCAAAAGACATAGTCTTTATCCTTCGTTTCTGTCAGTATTAATACGGATTCGGGACATACGCGTTCCCTGGTGTAAGCTTACCGTTAAATTTTTTACGCGACTTTCTCAAACTGACTGTTATACAACTGCGCATAGAAACCGCCCTTAGCCATAAGCTCTTTGTGGTTGCCTTGCTCCACAATATCGCCGTCTTTCATACACAAAATCAAGTCGGCGTTGCGAATCGTGCTGAGACGATGCGCTATTATGAAACTGGTGCGTCCTTTTAACAGGTTATCCATAGCGCGCTGAATCAAGATTTCCGTGCGAGTGTCAACCGAACTGGTCGCCTCATCAAGTATCATCACTTTTGCGTCCGCGAGGATGGCGCGCGCAATGGTCAAAAGCTGTTTCTGACCGGCGGAGATGTTCGTGGTTTCTTCATTAATGACCATATTATACCCGTCCGGAAGTGTCCTGACGAAATGATCTACCTGAGCCGCTTTGGCGGCCGCGATTACCTCCGCGTCGGTAGCGTCCGGCTTGCCGTATCGGATGTTTTCCATAATTGTACTGTTGTACAGCCACGTATCTTGCAAAACCATTCCGAACTCGCTGCGCAGATCACGGCGGGCATACCGCGCAATATCGTGTCCGTCCACATAAATTGCGCCTCCGTTAAGTTCGTGGAATCGCATCAGCAGTTTTACCATTGTGGTTTTACCCGCGCCGGTTGGCCCGACGATAGCGACCTGCTGACCCTTCTTAATCTCCGCGCTGAAATCTTTTATGACCGGTTCTCCCGACTTCTTCTTTTCGGGCGCGTTTTCCTCATCCTCATATCCGGCAAGTTTTTTCACTTTTTTCTTCTTATCGCCGAACGGGAAGTCGTCTTCTCCGTCGTCGGGCGGGAATGGGGGCTTTTTGCCTTTTTTCTTAAATTTGCTCTCCATCATTTTCTTCATTTCCTCGAACATCGCGTCTTCGTCCCCGTCTGTCTCCTCATATTCATAGGCAAACCGGACATTCTCAAAAGTAACATTGCCCTCGATAGGATGTTCCGCGACGGTATAAATCGTGTCAATGTCCTTTTCTTCCGCTCGATCCAGGAACTCGAACACGCGCTCCGCCGCCGCCGCCGTGGACTGCAATTGGCTGCTGATGTTCGCCAGCTGAGTAATCGGCTGCGTAAAGCTGCGGATATATGTCAAAAACGCCTGAATATCACCGACACCCATTGCTCGCCCGAAGTTCAGCGAACCCGCCGTTACCATATACGCGCCGACCATAGTTACCACAACGTAGCCGATATTCCCGACGAAGCTCATCATCGGCATCATCAACCCGGTCAGAAACTGAGCTTTCCAAGCCGTATTATAAAGCTCATCGTTCTTCTCGCCGAACTCCCGCTCAACGCGCTCCTCTCCGTTGAACACTTTGATTACAGTATGCCCGCTGAAAATTTCCTCAACCGTTCCGTTGACCTCTCCGAGTAAACTTTGTTGCCTACGGAAGTATTTTTGCGATACCTTGACCATAAACAGCGTCGCCAAAGCGGACATCGGAATCATACACATCGCAATCAAAGTAAGTTTCCAACTTATCGACAGCATCATCGCCAGCACCATAGCGAGAGTGGTGATTGTGTTGATAATCTGATTAAGGCTCTGCGTAAGGTTCTGCGAAACAGTATCAACATCGTTTGTAATGCGCGACAAAACTTCTCCGTGCGTCATACTGTGAAAGAACCCTACCGGCAACTTGTTGATTTTCTCCATAATCGCGTTGCGGAGATTATACGCCACCCTTGTAGTAACGTTCGTCATCAGAAATCCCTGTACAAATCCGAACACCATTGACAGTATGTAAAACCCAAGCAGAATAAGCAGCGTAGTATAAATCTTCTGAAAGTCAAATACCGCGTCCGCGCCGCTTGCTCTCAACATAACCGTAGCGGCAAGCTCGTTAGTTATACCTCCCGAAATCTTCGGGACGTATTGCCCCATAACTACTGATAATGCCGTGATGATCCACACCACTATCAATCTTAATCTAAATGGTTTCAGATACGAAAATATCTTACCTAATCCCGCTTTGAAGTTCTTAGGTTTTTCTTTCCTAAACATAGCGGGTCCGCCGCGTCCGCCTCCCGGCGGCGGGCCTCCGGGTCCCGGTCCCATTATAGCAATTCCTCCTTTGATAGTTGTGATTCCGCAATCTCACGATATTCTTCGCAAGTTTTCAAAAGCTCTCTATGCGTACCCTTGCCGACAATTTTACCGGCGTCCAGCACGATTATTTGCTCCGCGTTCATAATCGTGCTTATGCGCTGCGCAACAATCAGAGTAGTCGCGTTGCCCGTGTATTCGCGCAAAGCGCGGCGCAAAGCGGCATCTGTCCGAAAATCCAACGCGCTGAAGCTGTCGTCGAATATGTACACCGAGGGTTTCCTTACAAGCGCGCGCGCTATGCTCAGACGCTGTTTCTGCCCGCCTGAAACGTTATCGCCGCCCTGCGCTATCTCCGTGCTGAGTCCGTCCTTATCGGCATAGACGAAGTCCTCCGCCTGCGCGACGCGAATAGCGTTGCGAAACTCCTCTTCATTCGCGTCTTCTTTGCCGTAGCTCAAATTGCTTTCTATGCTGCCGCTGAACAAAATCCCTTTTTGCGGCACATAACCAAGGTTGTCGCGAAGTTCCTTAACGCCAATGTCGCGAATGTCCGCGCCGTCAAGCGTAATGGAGCCGTTTGTAACATCATAAAATCGCGGTATCAGGTTAATCAGCGTCGATTTGCCGGAACCGGTTGAGCCTATAAATGCCGTAGTCTCTCCGGCCTTAGCCGTGAAGTCTATATTCTCCAGTACGCATTTCTCCGCGTCCTGATACGCAAAACTTACATTGTTAAACCGAAGCTCGCCCCTGGCGCGTCCATTAAGCGTTTTAAGCTCATTATCAGGTTTGTCGGTAATCGCCGTTTGAGTATCAAGGACTTCTCTGATACGTGTAGCCGATACCAACGCGCGCGGTATCATTATGAACATCATTCCGATCATCAGGAACGACATTATAATCTGCATAACATATTGCATAAACGCCATCATCTCGCCGATTTGCAGTTCGCTGTTTGAGATAGCCTTCGCGCCGAGAAGTATTACGGTCAGCGTGGTACAACCCATTATGAACTGCATTGACGGCTGCTCAATCGCCATCGCCCGCTGAACAAAACGGTTCGTTTTGGCAATGTCTCCGTTTGCGGCGCGGAAGCGTTCATACTCCCTGCCCTCGTTCCCGAACGCTCGAATAACCATCATTCCCGATAGTGCCTCGCGAGTGACAAGGTTGATTTTATCTTGCAGCTTCTGCATAATTTTGAACTTGGGAATCACGTTTGAGAACACTATGACCTGCAGAGCCAACAGGGCTACTACCGCCACAGCGACAATCCAGCTGAGCCGGCGCGAGGTTTCCAACGCCATTATAATTCCGCCAATGCCCGTTATAGGCGCGGAAAGAATCATACGCAGACCCATCATAGCAACCATCTGCACCTGCTGAACATCGTTAGTACATCGCGTAATAAGGGTTGCGGTGCTGAACTTGTCAAACTCCGCCGGACTGAACGTCTGCACTTTGCCGAAGACATCTTTGCGCAAGTTGCGCCCGATTCCCGTTGAGATTTTCGCGCTCAGGAACCCGTTGGCGATTGTAATAAACGCCGCGCCCAACGTAATCAAAAGCATTATGCTGCCAATGCTCATAATCGATTTCTGCTGAATGGCGATTTTACTGGCGCCGAGTCGTTCGTAAGCCTCCTGCGTGTAATTTGCCGCCATTTGAGAATTAGACACCGACGCGCTTTTGTCAAGCTCCATAGGTTTGCCGCTGCGCACAGACAGAACAGCGGTCTGATACGTTTCCGCGTATGGTACGCTCGCAGCGATATCGTTTATGACATCCGCGTACTGCGGGTCGAGTACCCAATCCGCCGACGTGTCAAAGTTCGGATACTCCGGCGGCGCAGTGTCCGTATGTATGTACAGATATGAAATGTCCTCGTACCGCGTTAAGGCATCATAATCATACGCACTCAAGACCTTCGGAACCGCTTCTGTGATCCCGCCTTGCATAA
Organism: Oscillospiraceae bacterium; assembly: GCA_031278415.1. Taxonomy (GTDB): domain Bacteria; phylum Bacillota; class Clostridia; order Oscillospirales; family Oscillospiraceae; genus JAISJH01. Next base: position 3,039 of record JAITKN010000142.1, on the reverse strand, counting down.
TGCCGATGTCAACCATCTGACTCATATATCGCGGCAGGAATAAATCCATTATATTCTGCGCGAATAAAAGCAAGATAGACACCGCCGCCATAAGTATAAACGGTTTGAAATATTTTAGTATAATCTTCAACTTACTGCCCCCTCCCCCGCCTCATAAGCTTTTCGAGCGGCTTCTCCGAATTTGTCCGGTATACTGATTTTAACTCCAAGCAGCTTTGCGATCGAACCGAGCAAAACGACATTCGCGTTACGAGCACTACCCAGCTCCGCCGCGATTTTTGACGCCGGCACCACTATAATCTTATAATCCCCGGCGACAACCTCCGCGTTCCAAGTAGCGGGATAGCTCTGCTGCCCGAGCAATACGGGCATAGAGTAGATCTCGCGCTCGTCCATTATAAGCGTACCGCCTTTTTTAAGAAAAGGCAGCGCGCGAAGCGCTTCCGCTTTCTCAAACGCAACGACATAATCCGCCTCACCCTCTCCTATGTTAGGCGCGTACACTTTATCCCCGAACTTCAACTGAGTATTAACCGTGCCGCCGCGCTGAGCCATCCCGTGGATTTCGCTCATTTTGACGTCATTTCCGACCTCAGCCAGCGCGGAAGACAGCAGCTTTGTAGTCAAAATGGTACCCTGACCGCCGACCCCCGTGAACAGCAGATTAGTAGTCTTGCCCATCACCGCACCTCCGAAATCGCGCCGACTTTACACATTTGCTTACATAGTCCGCAAGCCGTACAGTTAGCTGTGTCCGCGACGTATGCCATTTTTGCGCTTTCGTTAAAAGCAAGTGCCGGACACGCGATTTTCATACACGCCTTACACCCTATACACTTATCCGCGGCGACCTCGCAATGCTTCGTGCCGCGAGCCTTGATTTCGTCTTTGAGCAGCGCGCACGGACGGCGCGTGATAATTACGGTCACGCCTTCGTTAGTCAGTCCGGCGTCAATCGCGTTTCCCATAGCGGTTTGGTCTATCGGGTCAACTTCAATCAACCGCGATGTGTCAAGTCCGGTTGCCAACACCAGTCTTTCGATTGGAATCGCCGGAACCTGATAGCCTTGGAGATCCTTCTCCGTGTGAGCGTTCTCCTGATGTCCGGTCATTGCGGTAATGGAGTTGTCCAGAACCACAAGGCAGACATTGGCCCTCTGATGAACCGCATCCACAAGGCTGTTAAATCCGCTGTGAAAGAAGGTGCTGTCGCCGACGAACCCGAATACGCGTCTTGTGTCGCCCTGAGTCTCCAACGCGCGGCTCAGCCCAATCGGAATGGCGAAGCCGCTGCCCATACAAATACAAATGTCCATCCCGTTAAACGGAGGGTTAACTCCTAACGTATAGCAACCGATGTCCCCTACCCCTACAAATCTCCCCTTGCGCTTGGACAGCGCGTAGAAGAAGCCTCTGTGCGGACAGCCGGCACACAGCACGGGAGGTCTGGCGGGAGCGTCCGGCAATCCGGAAGCGTCAGCTTTTTCGCCGCCGCCGTCAAGCCCGAACACAGCGCGAATTCGCGCCGCGTTAAGCTCGCCCTGAACGAAGTCCGGCGCGTCCGCGGCAATTCCCATTGCTTTAATTCGCGTAGATAAGTACGGTTCACCCTCTTCAATAACTACTATCTTGCTGAACTTAGCGGCGAAATCCCTTACAAGCCTGTCGCAGATAGGGAACGTGATGCCCAACTTAAGGTAGCTTACCGTGTCGCCGAACGCCTCCCGCGAGTGCTGATAGCTGATTCCGCTTGAAATAACCCCGACCGAGGTATCCGCGTTAAGCTCCACACGATTAAGCGGACTGTCATAGCCGTCCGCGCGGAGCCGCGCAATGTTTTCCTCAAGCAGAATATGCCGACGTCTGGCGTTTACCGGCAACACTACATATTTTGTCCAGTCTCCGTTGTAAGGCTTGGTTTCAACTGCAATACGTTCTCCAAGCTCCACAACGCTCTTGCTGTGACAGACGCGGGTTGTCAGGCGCAAAAGGGTAAGCATATCGTACTTTTCCGACAGCTCATATGCCGCTTTTGTAAAATCAAGACACTCCTGCGAGTCCGCCGGCTCCAACATTATCAGCTTAGCGTGTTCCGCGTACAGTCTGTTGTCCTGCTCGTTTTGGCTGCTGTGACAGCCCGGGTCATCGGCTGAAACTATCATCATCCCGCCGTTGACGCCCGCATACGCTCCGCTGAATATGGGGTCGGCAGCTACGTTCATTCCGACGTGCTTCATAGCGGTCAGTGACCTCATTCCACCCACAGCCGCGCCGAAAGCAAGCTCAGCCGCAATCGCCTCGTTATTTGTCCAAGTCGCGTATAGGTCGTCTCTGTATTCGGCAATGTTTTCGAGTATCTCGGTTGACGGCGTACCCGGATATGCGGCAGCCACGCGAACTCCCGCCTCCCACGCGCCCCTTGCGACCGCTTCATTGCCGCTTAGGATTTGCTTTGGCATTCTCATCTTCTCCTACTTTTCCGATTGCGCATATCATACATCATTTCAAACCCTTTGTCAAGAACAAAATTTACAGCAAGCAATTTATTTTTAATAATTAACATTCCGTTCACATTTCTGTTCACATTACAAGCAGCCGGACTATGTTGCGGGAAGGCATTTTCTTCCGTACTCAAAGCTGTTCAGTACACGCTATTTAACATTATTCTCCAATTGAGGTCTGATATCAAAGTGTTATCCACTCCTTTTCACGCCTTGCCGCGTATTTATATACCGCTCCTCAAATTAAACTTTATATTGCTCTCCAAATTAAACTTTGCGCGTTTGACTTGTCCTTTCGCCGTGATACTTCTCCTTTTAGCCTGTCTTGTATCGAAAATCCGGCGTCAACTTTTTGCAAAATTCAGTTTGGGGAGCAGTAACAAGCGCACCGAAGATTTTAATAGACCTGTCCTAAAACTGCAATTCGCAGTTATAAATGCCGCAGATAAGCGAAAGGCGGAGCAAATGTTTACGTTGTTTGTTCCGATAACGCATTTGCAATATTTTGAAACGTTTGATTCGCCGATTCACGTGTTCA
>JAITKN010000007.1 GCA_031278415.1 Oscillospiraceae bacterium | reverse complement strand
GCGCCCGCGTATCTTGTCGTAACATGTCTGTCCGGCGCGTTCCTTGCGGCAATGCAGGCGGCATCGAATTCCCCGATGAGTTCCTGGCGAATAACGCTTTCCGCGATATAGACACATTCGCAAAAACCATACAAAATTTGCTGCCGAAAGGAAGGGCGGGAATGTTCAAGAACATTAAATTTATTCACGAGAAGAATTTTAAGTACAAAGAGATTGATGAATCTGTATCAGCGAACAACCAAGTAATTCATATAAAAGGTGGGATAATATCACTATTAAGTTCGCTGGTTGCCATGCCGCTGTCTGCTTTTATTATTTATAATATCGCACGTAATTATAGTACATTTTTTCTGGAAGTGTTGGAGATGGGAAAAAAAGAAGTTATATCTTTATTGATCATTGCTTGTATGGTTGCAATTATAATAACGCCGATAATTCATGAGTTTTTTCACTATTTAGCACTTCCAATTTCTTCTAAGCGGAAATTCATAACCTATTTTGTCCTATCTTATCCGATAGGCATTGGCGTAGTAAATTACGATATACGCACTAAATGGCGCGAAGCATGGTTTGCTTTATCGCCCGTTGTTTTGTTGAGTATCATTTGCCTGCTGTTTTTATTGTTGATTGGCAATCCGATTCTCAGTCTTTTTTTATCGTTTATACTGACAGTAAACATTGCAAGTTCTGTTGCGGATGTTGTGAGAGCAATGTGTATAATATTACAAGCTCCGGCTAAGTCTAAAATTTTCTTAGGCTATATTTTAATACCTACCAAAACATCCATCTGAGAACAACATCTACATTCTCAAGCTGCTGATGAACGCGGCGCCCGCGTACCTTGTCGTAACTTGCCTGTCCGGCGCGTTCCTTACGGCTATGCGGCACAGCGGAAATTTACGCGGCTGAATAGTCCGCGTTTTTGATTGCGCCCATTGCCGGCTCTCAATTCGTCCTCTGAAAAAATTTTCATAATCCCAAAAAATCGCTTGACAGGCTCATATAATGGTGTTACAATATCCTTAATGATAATGATTACTGTTATAGTTATTCTTCTTACTTGTTTTTCAAGGAGATAGTCGGTGAAACAAATCAGGCGCAGCGATAAACGCGATGCTATTTTAGAAGCCTTACGGAGTAATAAATCTCACCCGTCGGCGGAGACCCTATATGAGTCGCTGAGGACGACTATTCCCAATCTGAGTCTCGGTACGGTGTATCGCAACCTCGCTAAGTTCAAAGACGACGGGATAATCGTTTCCGTTAGTACCGTTAACGGTCAGGAGCGATATGACGCGGATATTTCTCAGCACGATCATTTTATTTGCGACAGGTGCGGTATGGTGATTGATGTTCCGGAAAGATCGGGTTGTGAGCGCGACGCGCCGAGCGGCTTCACAATTACACGGGTAGAAACCATATACAGGGGTATATGTTCCGATTGTGTTGATAGTTAACTTAACATATCAAAATATCAAAATTTTTTAGGAGGACATCGAAATGAAAAAGTGGGTTTGCAAAGTTTGCGGATACGTACATGAGGGCGAGGAACCGCCGAAGGAGTGTCCAATCTGCCACGCGGACGCGGCGCAATTCAGCGAGGTAGGCGGATCGAAGAAGGAGTACCCGGCCGAACACGTTATCGGCGTCGGGGCGAAAGACAAAGTCGACGACGCGGTCTACCGCGGTCTGGTTGACAACTTTAACGGCGAATGTACGGAGGTGGGTATGTACCTCGCGATGAGCAGAGCCGCCGATCGTGAAGGCTATCCCGAAATCGCGGAGACATTCAAACGTTACGCGTTGGAAGAAGCCGAACACGCGGCGAAGTTTGCTGAATTGCTCGGCGAAGTCGTATCGCCCGACACCAAGGTCAATCTCGAAAAACGCGCTATGGCGGAAGCCGGCGCTACGGGCGGCAAATTCGAGCTGGCAAAGAAAGCAAAAGAGCTTAACTATGACGCTATCCACGACACCGTACACGAGATGGCTCGCGACGAAGCTCGACACGGTCGCGGCTTTGAAGGTCTGCTCGCCCGCTACTTCGGATAATTCCCCGGATATAGCGGAAACTCATAATATATTCGTTCGCTCGCCCGCTTACAGCGCGGACGAGCGAACGCGTTTCAGCTTAACGGCGCGGACGTACACTATGCGCGGCGCGGTAAGCTAAACGAAACATCCGGACGCAATTTGTGATTGCAATCGGCGCTAAAGCGTGTTATACTATTCCAAAAAGTAAAACTGTGAGGTTGTATTATGTACGTTGGTGTGGACATTGGCGGAACGTGGCTCAGAATCGGCGGCGCGGACGACAGTTCTTCCGCCCCGATTGCGGGATTATCCGCGCCCGATATCGTTGCGCGGATCCGCGAATTCTGCCTCGGCAAAAAGGTAGAAGCTATCGGCGTGGGCGTACCCGGTATTCTCGACGCCGGGAGACGCGTAATACTCAATACGCCTAATCTCCACGCGCTCAACGGATTTAATTTGGCGGACGCGATTGAAGCCGAAACCGGCGCGAAGGTATTCCAGGAAAATGACACCGTAATGCTGATGCTTAACGACATCGACAGGCTCGGACTTAACGCCGACGGCGTTTTGCTGGGCGTCTACATCGGTACCGGACTCGGCAGCGCGGTGTTTATCGGCGGTAAGCCGTACTCCGGCAAGAACGCCATAGGCGCGGAACTCGGTCACGTGCCGCTCTACGGCAAAACTGCGCCGTGCGGATGCGGTAACACCGGCTGCGCGGAGGCGTATGTCTCCGGAACGTACTTAGAACACCTGCGGACGACAAACCATCCCGAATCGAATATCGCGCGCATATTCGCCGCGATGTCACCGCTCGAGACGGACGACTATACCGAGGCGCTCGCGGTCACTATTGCCGGCGCCGCGCAGATACTGGACCCGCACGCGATTATACTCGGCGGCGGCGTAGCCGATATGCCCGGGTTCCCGTTCGACGAGATCACCCGAAAGGTCAAAGCGCACACTATGAAGCCCTACCCATCCGATTCGATGACCATACTGCGCTCACCGAAAGCCGGCGATATGTCGGCCGGAGTGCGCGGCGCGATCCTGTTCGCGCACAAAAATTCTTCGCCGGTATGACCAATTCATCCGCCGAAGAATATATGTCGCTTGCGCTCGCGCTCGCGGAGGAAGCCGCCGCAAGCGGAGAGGTTCCCATCGGATGCGTAATCGTTGACGAAGCGGGCCGCGTTATCGGGCGAGGGCGCAATCGCCGCGAAGTATCTCGCAACGCGCTTGCGCATGCTGAAATCGAAGCTGTCGATATGGCATGCCGCGCTCGAAACTCTTGGCGGCTCCAAGGTTGCTCCGCATACGTGACGCTCGAACCTTGCCCGATGTGTCTCGGCGCCTTCCGCGCAGCGCGGATCGACCGCGTTTTCTTCGGCGTAAGTAATATTAACCCCGGCGCGGTCGGACGCGAGCCGCGTATACAAGGCGGGATTATGGAACAACAGTGCGGCGACGCGCTTTCCGCTTTCTTCAAGCTGAAACGGCAATAGAAACCGCTTGCGCGATGTCCCCTACGCGACGCGATTCGCCCTTCGTACAGCGGACGACTGACCCGCCGATATGGGATGCCGCCCGAATTTACTTCGCTGTGTTTATTTTCAACAGCCTTTCGGTTACGCGTAAACGAGAGGGGCGGTTAACCCGCCCCTCTGTGTCTTATGGAATAATTGCCTTGTAAATCTCACCCCACGGACCCTTCTCGCCCTTGCTGTTTTCCCAGCGCGGGCATATGTACAGCGCTTTGCCGCGATCCGGTTCGTCAAATGTGAAC
>JAITKN010000156.1 GCA_031278415.1 Oscillospiraceae bacterium | reverse complement strand
GCGGAGGGCACGGGTGACGCGGAAACCGCAGCTGCCGCCGAGGGCTTTGCCAGTCCGACCCTTACCGCGTTTGCTTCGGTAATCGCGCCGCTGTCAATCAGGGACTCGAACAGCGGCTTGCCGGTAGTCTTATCGGACGCGCTCAGCGCCGCAAACGACACGGACACTACGCCGCCGCGCAAAATCGAGCCGCGCTCCGCGCCGTACTCGCCGTCGGTGATCCCGAGTTTGTCCGTCAGCGTCCACGCGCTGCTCCACTCAAAATCCGTTATGTCGGAGTAGCCCAGAGCGCGAAGAATAAACGTCAGATATTGCGCCGCCGTTACAACCGCTCCCGAACCGAATTCACTCTCGGAAATGCCGTTAGTCAGCCCGTTGGCGTATGCGTAGCCCACATAGGGTTCAGCCCAGCTCGGAACGTCGGTGAACGGAAGTTCATATGTTCCGGCTTGCGCCGTCTGCTCCTTGCCGAGCAATCGGACGAGCATAGTTACAGCCTCGGCACGGGTAGGCTCGCGGTCAAGGTCGAAGTCCGGAGTGCCGTCAGAGAGCGTTCCCACGCCCTGAAAGAGTCCGAGCGTGTAGAGCTTGTCAGCCGCGATTTGCGCCTGTTCCTCCGCGTAAACATAAAATAGCCTCGGCGCAATAGAGATCGCCAAGACCAACGCCAATATAAACGCCGAAAATCGTTTGAATTTTACGTTATTTGACGAAATCGGGGGGGGGGGGGGGTAAGTTTATTGTTAAATTTTACCATTTGGGGTAGTCTCCTTTTTGTTTGGAAATTTTCATAATCATATAATAGCACACAGCAATCCAAGTGTCAATAGACAAGTGAAATCGAAAAAGCTTTATGCCTTAAAATAAGTTACTGCTCAGCTACCCTCATAAAACAGATAAAAACACCCGGTTTTGAGAAGAATACCGCATAAATACACAGAATTGCGCGGTATTATTCACATATTTTGCAAAATCTTGACTAAGAAGTTGCGTATTAGCCGGGTAGGTGAACGGGAAAAAGTAAATGCTTTTGCCCTGCTCTTAAAATAATTATCCTTGACAATATTTTTGTGATATGTTATCATTTTACTATGAAACATTTGATTACACTTGAAAATATGAGCGTGGAGTGGTGGGAGCGTCTTTACAAGCGTTGCCGCGACATTATCGCTAACCCCTCGGATTACGCTCACGAGATGGACGGACGCGTTATGGCGTCCTTATTTTATGAGCCGAGCAGCCGAACATCGTTTTCGTTCCAAGCAGCTATGATGCGCTTAGGGGGCAAAGTGATGGGATTTTCCGACCCTAACACAAGTTCGGCAGCCAAAGGAGAAACCCTTGCGGACACTATACGCGTATTCACCACCTTTTCCGACGTCGCGGTGATTCGAGCCTCGGTTGCGGGAACCGCGGAAGAAGTCGCTCGTTGGTCTCATTGCCCGATTATCAACGCGGGCGATGGCGGACATACCCATCCGACGCAAACCCTTGCCGACCTGACTACTATCTCAATGTATCGCGGTAAAATCGGCGGAATTCATATCGGACTATGCGGCGACCTTCGAAACGGGCGTACTGTTCACAGCTTGATTCACGCGCTTTCCAAGTTCCCCGACATAAAGTTTACAATGATCAGCCCTGCCGGGCTTGCCCTGCCGTCGGAATCTGAGACATACCTGCGCTCGCGAGGAATAGAATACGGCATTTCCGAATCCTTAGAAGACGTACTTCCCGAACTTGATATTCTGTATATGACACGGGTGCAGAAGGAGCGTTTTGCCGACCGGGCGGAGTTTGAGCGATACAAGGGCGTTTATCTGCTAACCAAAGACAAACTTGCGCTTGCGCGGAAAGACGCGCTGATTATGCACCCCCTTCCCAGAGCGGACGAAATCTCGCCCGATGTAGACAGCGACCCCAGGGCAGTTTACTTCGACCAAGTTTTCTACGGTATGTACATAAGAATGTCCTTGCTTATCGAACTGCTAACCCCCGAGTTTTAAGATACTCCTTTACCTCTCTGATTGACAGTTCTCCGAAATGGAACAGACTTGCCGCAAGCGCGGCATCGCAGTCGGTTTCGGCAAACACCTCATAGAAGTGCTCTAACGTCCCACATCCGCCGCTGGCGATTACCGGAATCTGTACCGCGTTCCGCACCGCCTTTAACTGAGGCAAATCGTAGCCTCCTCTTGTGCCGTCCGCGTCCATTGAGGTCAACAGAATCTCACCCGCGCCGAGCTTTTCCGCTTTTGAAGCCCACTCCGCAAGGTCTATGCCTGTTTGAATTCGCCCTCCGGCAAGATAGACCTCCCAATGGTCGTCGCCGATCGCTTTAGCGTCGATCGCAACCACTACGCACTGACTGCCGAACTTTTCCGCCGCTTCGGAGATAAGTTCGGGCTTCCTTACCGCCGCGGAATTAACCGCGATTTTGTCCGCTCCCGCACGCAGAAGTCGCTGAAAATCATCCGTGCCGCGTATCCCGCCGCCCACGCACAGCGGCACGAACACGCGCTCAGCAGTACGCGCTACTATATCCGCAACCGTATCTCTTGCGTCGCTTGTCGCGGTAATGTCCAGAAAAACTATCTCGTCTGCGCCCGCGTCGGAGTAAAATGCCGCAAGCTCTACGGGGTCGCCGCTGTCTCGCAAATTCAGGAAATTGACCCCTTTGACCACGCGTCCGTTATGTACATCTAAGCATGGTATAATTCGTTTAGTCAACATTTACGGTCACCTCTCAGACTTTGCCGGCGGTCTCTATCGCCTGACGCAGATTAAGCGTACCGGCGTAGTAGGCTTTCCCGACAATTGCCGCGTCGATGCCCAGACCGCGTAAAGCGGTGATGTCGCGCAGCTTTGCTATTCCCCCGCTCGCGGTAAGCATAATATCGGGCAGCGCGGAGCGCAATTCCGCAAGCGCGTCTAAAGGAGGTCCGGCAAGCGTTCCGTCCGTGGAGATGTCAGTAAATATAATATTTCTCACTCCCAGCGCGCGCATTTCCTTCGCGAACTGAACCGCATCGATTCCGCTGTCACGCTCCCAACCGTGAGTGCGAACCTTGCCGTCGAGCGCGTCAATGCCAACGGCAACGCGTTCACCGAATCGCGTCGCCGCCGACTCGACAAAAGCGCGGTCGCTGACTGCCGCGCTGCCGATTACGAATCGTGACACTCCCAGCGCGTCGGCTTCCTCTAAGTCTCGCGTTGAACGCAGTCCGCCGCCGAGTTCCACCCTTAGCCCGCAGCCGCAAAGTCTGCTCACAAGCGCGGCATTCGCCCGCACTCCATCCCTCGCGCCGTCTAAATCGACAAGGTGTAAATGTTCAGCGCCGCAAGCGATAAAATCCGCCGTAACCTCAAACGCGTCATCCGCAACGGTATGAACCGTTGCAAAGTCACCTTTGATCAGTCTGACTACATTACCGTTTTTTATATCAATCGCGGGAAAAATTAACATAGTTTTGAATTATCCTCAATCCCCAAGTGCTTGATTTTTCAGGGTGAAACTGACACCCGAAAACGCTTCCGCGCTGAACTATTGCCGCAACTCGCTCACCGTAATCGGCATACGCGGCAAGATTGTCCTCGCTTGCGCAGTCGCACAAATAGCTGTGTACGAAATAAACGTACACTCCGTCACTCGGGAGCCCGTCAAGCAACGGCGAATCCCGCAAAACGTTAAGCCCGTTCCACCCTATATGCGGCAGTCTGAAAGCGGTATTTATCAGCCTGACCCGCCCGGGAATCAGTCCCAGACCGCGCTCTTCGTGAACCTCCGTACCATAGTCGAAAAGCAATTGCGCGCCGAGACAAATCCCTAAAAGCGGAGTTCCCTTATCTGCCGCGGCGGTGATGAAACTGTCCAGTCTTCGTTCGCGCAGTTCCCTCATAGCGGCAGGAAACGCGCCTACCCCGGGCAGAATTAACTTATCACAGACACTAAGCTCGTTCGGATTGCTGCTGACAAGGCTCTCCGCTCCAAGGTATTTAAGCGTGTTGATAACGCTGCGCAGATTACCCGCGCCATAGTCAATTATGCCGATCATAACACGCCTTTTGTAGACGTAACGTTACTGCCTGTGACCTGAACGGCGTCTCCGAGGGCGACTCCAAGTGCTTTGAACAGCGCTTCTGTCATATGGTGAGCATTCTTACCGGTAACGCCGGCGTGAAGCGTAATCCCGGCGTGCTGGCAGAACGCGCGCAGAAATTCCTCTGTAAGACAGCTATCGTACTCTCCGATCGCCTCTTGCGGGAAATCCGCATCGAGTTTGACGTACACTCTCCCGCAAATATCTAAGGCTGCAAACGCCAAAGCCTCGTCCATCGGTATGTAGGCGTGCGCGAATCGGCGGATTCCCAACTTGTCGCCGAGAGCCGCCGTAAGCACGTCGCCGAGCGCAATGCCCGCATCCTCAACCGTGTGGTGCGCGTCTACGTTCAAATCGCCGGTCACGGAAAGCTCTAACGGCAATCCCGCGTAGAATGTCATCGCGGTAAGCATATGGTCAAAAAATCCGATTCCTGTTGAAATTGAGCTTTCGGCTGACGGAAATGTCAGTTTAATTTTTGTTTCTTTGGTTTCTCTGGTGATGGAAGAAATTTTCATAATATTGCCCCTTATTTACACAATCGCAATTCGGCGCTTTTTGCGTGCGCCTCAAGCCCCTCTGCCCTGGCGAACTTCGCTATACGTTCCGCCTCGTTTTGTATGCCGCGCTCAGTTGCGCAGACAAGGCTTGTTCGCTTAATAAAACTGTCCACCGAAAGTGCCGAGAAGAAACGCGCGGTACCATTGGTAGGCAGGACGTGGGATGGTCCGGCTGAATAGTCGCCAAGCGGTTCCGGCGAAAACCCTCCGACAAATATCGCTCCGGCGTTTTGAATGCTGTTCAGCAAAGAGTGCGGGTCGGCGGTGATAAGTTCTAAGTGTTCCGGCGCGACGCAGTTCGCAAGCGCGACGGCAGAGTCCAGATTATCGCAAACCGCGACCGCTCCGTAATCGCTCAGGCTTGAAGCGGCAATTTCAGAGCGCGGCAGTTCGGGAAGCCGACGCTCAAGCTCGGCAATAACGGCATCGGCAAACGCCGCGCTGTCGGTCGCGAGTATGGCGGCGGCGAGTTTATCGTGTTCCGCCTGACTGAGCATATCAGCGGCGGCGAATATCGGATTCGCATTGTCGTCAGCGACAATAAAAATCTCCGACGGTCCGGCGATCATATCAATGTCAACTTCGCCGAAGACGAGACGTTTAGCCGCCGCGACAAAAGCGTTGCCCGGTCCGACAATTTTGTCCGCGCGCGGAACCGGTCCCGCGCCATACGCCATTGCGGCAATGGCCTGAACGCCTCCCAACGCGAAAATACGGTCTACACCTGCAATTTTCGCGGCGGCAACGCATGCGGCATTCAGGTTGGAGGTAGGAGGCGTACACATTACAATCTCGCTTACACCGGCAACTTTAGCCGGAACAGCGGTCATTAACACGCTGGATGGATATGCCGCCGTTCCGCCCGGAACGTAGATTCCGACGCGGTTCAGCGGACGGACAAGCTGCCCCAACTCGCCGAGTTCGGTACTCCAAACGCGTGACTGCGGCAAAAGGCGCGACTGATAATCACGGACATTCGCCGCCGATCGCTCCATTACGGAGTATAGCCGCGGGTCGCAAGACGAAGCGATTTCATCTATTTGGACACGAGTAAGCTCATAAGGCTCAACGCCGTCGAATGGAGCGGGCTTCAGCGAATACTCTCGAACCGCCTCATAGCCGCGGCTTTTGACATCGGCAAGAATTTCCGCAACACGCTCATCAACGCCGGCTGCGCCGCTCGCCCGCTTTGCCGCAAGACCTGCCGCGAATGCGGATTCCTCTCCTGATTTAATTTTGTATTTCCGAATTATCATATCAAGTTAATCAATTTCCTTTCACTATCGTGGAATACAAGCAGGGTAAACAATACAGACACTAACGCGACAACCGGCATAGTCCAGAGCATCGCGGCGCGGACTCCGATGAAAATTGCGGGCATAATCGGCAGTATAGCGAATATCATTCCCGCAAATGAAGTGATGAACGCGCTCGCGCTTTGCTTAACCTGCTCTTCGGAAGTCCAATCGAGTTTAGGGAACCACATATTCATACGAAGTCCAAGCGCGGCAATAAACCACGAAAACAGCAGAGGTATTGCAAAAATTTCTACTGCGATAAGCAAAGGAGGTCTAAACCGCGCCGTAATCAGTATCCCGCAGATGACTATAGCGGCTAGGTTGATTATTATATTAACAAGGAACTTAGCGAGCAGAATTCCGCTTGCCTTAACCGGCAGAGCCACAATGGAGCTTAAACGCTTGCCCTCTATTGAAATTGACATGCCGGTAGTGCAATTTATCGCGGAAAACCAACCTAATCCAATCGGGATATATGGCAGCATATATGCAATCAAACCCTCACTTCCCGGCAGTATGTCCGCCGGTATGCCGAATACGCCTGCTGTTTTTGAAATCGGCACGAACACCAGTACAGCCGAAATTATTACCATTATCAGCAATCCGATCGTGGAGTTAATCAAATACAAAGGCGAGCCGAACAAGATAGCAAACTCCTTTTTGAGAAGCGCAACTAATACACCGGAGCTTTTCCACAACCCTTTCTTCTGCTTGAATTTGCCGCGTGTCGCAACAGCGGTAACTACACTATTCATACGGCGGAATGATCGTCCGAAAATCAGTACAAACAACACGCAAACGGCAACGCTCAGAAGAGCAAACAGCAGCAAATCACCCCAATTGCCCGCCGCCGCACCGGAAAACAGACCAACGGGTCCTATACGCGCCGCCAATGCTTTGACGTCTTCCGCTATCGCGCTTCCCGCGCCGGACCGAGTAAAGTGAGACAACATCATGCTAAAGCTCACAGACGCGATTATAACCACGGCCAGTCCGATGTACTGAAGCACATTGCCGCCCCTGACTTTGCCGCCGAGCCACGCGACAAATCCGCCGAGGATCGATCCGATTACAGACGGAATAATCGGCGCTGTTAATGTCAAAATAACCGCGATAGGCAGAATATGCCAACCCGGGCGCTCAAAGTAAGCATACGCGGAGAATGCCGGAATCAGCAACAGGAACGCGTATATTTCCTCCGCAATGAGGAATATCGAAATCCGGCTCGCAACGATAACTCTCTCGGAAATCGGCCAAGACATTTGCGTGTCATAGTCCTTGAAGCCGAACAGCATAGTTTTCGCGCTCGGAACTCCGGCAATCAGGCAGAATAAGCAGTTGCTGATATACATCAGAATCGGTACGCTGATACCGGCTCCGCCTGCGGCTAACGCAAAGCATTGCGTCGCAACCGAAACGCACATCAACAGCACGCAAATGATGTACAACGCTATTCTTTTTCTGCTGCCGACTTTCAGCGTATTGCGGTAATATAACAGTGTGAGCTTAGCTGCCATTTTGCGCGCCCTCCGTAAGCTCAAAAAATACATGTTCAAGCGAGGCATCGCCCTTGACCGATTGCATATCGCCCTCCGTAACCGGTTTGCCGTTTTTGATTATGGCAACGCGATTGCATATTTTTTCCGCGACGTCAAGCACATGCGTGGAGAAGAATATCGCGCCGCCGCGTTCGCGGATTTCACCGATGAAGCCGCGCAGCGTTACATAGGCTTTGGGGTCAAGTCCGACAAAAGGCTCGTCAAGCATAAGCAGTTTAGGTTCGTGAAGCAGCGCGGCAACCAGGGCAAGTTTCTGTTTCATTCCGTGCGAGTATGAACCGATGGGATCGCCGAGCTTGTCAAGTATCTCAAAGCCGCCCGCAAAATACTCCACGCGAGTTTTCAGCGCGTCAGACGGAACACGGTAAACATCGGCAATAAACTTGAGATACTTATGCGCGGTCAGACTGTCGTAAAGCTCCGGGTTGTCCTGAACATACGCCATTCTGCGCTTACATTCAATGGGATCCTCAGCGAAAGAAATGCCGTCAACGATGATTTCACCCTCATCGAACGCGAGAGAACCGGCAACACAACGCAGCGTGGTCGTTTTTCCGGCTCCGTTATGTCCGATGAAGCCGTAGATGTCACCGGGTCTGACACTCAGGCTCAGACCGTCCACGGCTTTATGTACGTGTCCTTTATTGCCTTTATAAGATTTAGATAAGTTTGTGATTTTCAGCATTTTGATTATCCTGTTTCTTTCAATTTCCAATGGTTACAATTCTGCCGTCAAGAGTAAGTTTGCCTTTACAAAACAGGTCGACAGCCTTAGGGAGGATTATCCATTCGCACTCTTGCATAACGCGATTTTGCAGCGATTCGGGAGTGTCATCGGGCAGCACATCTATTGCCTTTTGCAAAATAATCGGACCTGTATCGGTATCCTGAGTAACGTAATGGGCTGTCGCTCCTGTGATTTTGACACCATACTCGAGCGCCTTTTCGTGTACGTGAATTCCATAGCAACCCTCTCCGCCGAAACTCGGCAGAAGCGCGGGGTGTATGTTAATCACGCGTCCGGCAAACTCGTCAAGAAACCTCGGCGCGGTAACATAGAGGAACCCCGCCTCGACTATCAACTCCGCGTTCAGCTTCAGAATCGTTTCCGTAAGCGCGTCGGTAAAGGTCTCGCGGTCGTCGAATTGCGCTCGGTCAACGATGTATGTTGGGATTCCGGCATCCCGCGCGCGGGTGAGCGCATACGCGTCCGGCGAAGAGCTGACTACACCCACTAAGGCGGTTCGGGTCAGCTCGCCGCGCTCTTTCGCGTCAATAAGCACCTGCAAATTAGTACCGCCGCCGCTGACAAGCACAGCGGTTCTTGTAGTTTTTACCATTTCAGGTCTGCGCCTTCACCGCGCTCACAAACACCGATTACGGTCAGTCCGTCAATATTTGCGTTCGGAGGTACGGCAATCACCATCCCGACGCCCATATTAAAAGTGTTATACATATCGCGCTGCGGGATATCGCCTTTGACCTGAAGCTCGGCAAAAATCGGAGGCGGCACCCACAATTTTGTGTCTATAACTGCCTTGATACCATCGGGGAGCATTCGCGGAACATTTTCGATAATACCTCCGCCCGTAATATGACTGATCCCGCGTACCTCGATTTTCCCGGTCAGCTTAAAAAGCTCTGAGACATAGATTTTAGTAGGCGTAAGTAACTCCGCCATAAGCGGCGAGTTCGGGTCAAGGTTCTCAACATCGAATACCTTTCGCACAAGTGAGAATCCGTTTGAGTGCAGTCCGTTGCTTGGCAGCGCGATAATCAAATCTCCGGGCTGAATTGCGGATCCGTCAATCAGCTTGCGCCTGTCCGCCAATCCGACGGCGAATCCGGCGAGGTCGTAGTCGTCGTCCGCCATAAGACCCGGATGCTCCGCGCACTCTCCGCCTATAAGTGCCGCGCCGGCTTGCCGGCAGCCTTCCGCAACGCCCTTGACGATCTCGGCGGTTCGCTCGGGAATGTTCCTGCCCATAGCTATGTAGTCAACGAAAAACATAGGACGCGCTCCGCAGCAGATAATATCGTTCACGCACATCGCCACGCAGTCGATTCCGATTGTGCCGTGTCTGCCGGTAAGTTGGGCAAGCCGAATCTTAGTGCCTACTCCGTCGGTACCGGACACGAGTACAGGTTCCGCGTTTCCGGTTAGATCGGGAGCGATCATACCGCCGAATCCGCCGAATCCGCCAATGACCTCGGGCGTAAACGTGCTTTTGACATAGTCTTTGAATTTTTCAACGCTGTCATATCCGGCGGTAATATCCACGCCCGCTTTGGAGTAGCTTTCACTAAAAGACTTCATAGTTGCTTTTCCTTTCGCAATTCGTCAACGTAGCTTATAAGTTCCCTTCCCGCGCCGTACAAAAGTTCCAATCCCATTCTGGCGGAGCTGTTATCGTTAATGTCAAATGACAGCTCTATGCGCACACGATCGGGCATATACAGCGTCACGGTGTAGCGCGTGGCGGCAAACGTCCGAACCTGAATCAGCGGACTGACAAGCTCAATGCGCGGGGCGCCGCGTTCCTCAAGGTCGGCAAGCACAGTATCTGTTCCTCTGAATCGGCAAAGCCACTGCTCTCCATAGAAGAAACCGGATTGGTCCGCAAACCCCTCTTTTAGGTCAGCCACGTCAACATTGTTGATTTTCCTGACGCGCAGCATTCTGTTAACAGCGGCAAGTTCACCCTCAGCGTCATCGTAAACCGCGCCTATCGTGTAGCGTTCTCGAAATCGGTCTTTCATATAGCGCTTGAAAAACTCATCCTCCATAAGGCGATGAGCGTGTTCGGCACCGCGCAGCCGGATTTTGATTTCTATTTTCGAAGCCATTCGGGTACCTCATTCTTGTTAAAGCAAATTGTAACTGTACAGAGCGCGAGAATGTCTAACCGTCCGTGTTACTTAAACTCGTATTCGGCAAACTTCATCCTCAGCTATTGTGTTTACACACTATATCACATTTGAGCGTCGTTTACAAGAAAAATTTTGCTACAGTACCTGAATAGACAAAATCCGATTAATAGGTTTACTATAATTTATATCACTACTATTTTATGTTTACACACGGAGGACTTTTAAGTGATACAAGAGAAAATAAACGGAGCGTTTTATAGTGCGCAAGGCTTGCTGAAATTCAAGTTTACGGCGGCGCAGAAACGGCTGCTTAACTACGTTTTGCGGTTTATACTCGGCGCGGTATTAGGGTCGGCGCGGATATTCGGGGAGTACGCTCCTTTCGGGATAGGTTTTACAGCGGCGAGCGGATCCGGACTTCCCGGTCTTATGTCGCTGCTCGGAACCGCAGTCGGCGCGGTCGGCGCGGGCGGATTCAACTGGGCGCTGAAATATACGGCGATTACAGTAATCATTTTTGCCGCGTCCACAGTATTCAGGGACTCCGACTTTGCCGAGCGCAGTTGGTTTGCGCCCTTAAACGCCGCGATTATGAGCGCGTGTGTAGGATTTGTCTACGCGGCGCACGAGAACTGGAAACTCGCGGCGACGGCATACTACATAACAGAGGTCACACTCGCCGCCGGATGCGCGTTCTTTTATCAGACAACGCTGCTCGGCGGAAAGGCAGCGGATGGCAATATGCCGAAGCCTTTCCGGTCGGCGGAACCCGCTGTACAACGCCGGGTCAGTCTGCTGATATTCCTTGCCACTCTGTTGGCGTCGTTTGCCCCCTTCCGAATCATAGGGCTGATATCTCCCGGACGGGCAGTGGCTGTAGTTTTGATTCTAGCCGCCGGATACAAGGGCGGGATGGCGTGGGGCTGCGCATCGGGAGTCGCGCTTGGCTCGGCACTCGACGCGTCGGCAGGCGGAGAACCGTTCTTCTCCTCCGTGTATGCGCTGGCGGGTCTGATCGCGGGAGTTTTCAGCCAAAGGGGCAGATTCGCGTTTACCGCAGTATACATACTTACTAATGCCGCCGCCGCGCTGTGGAACTGGTCTAATCCTTATAGTGACGCGGTTTTGTACGAAACTTTTGCGGCAAGCGTAATATTTATGCTGCTTCCCGGGTCAATGCTGAAAGCGTGGAAAGAGCGGTTTTGGGGTCCGGATACAGCGGAAACAGGCGCGTCATTCGCCGCGCGGTACGCTAAGCGGCGTACCGAATCGGCAGCGGCGGCATTTGAAGAAGTCTATACTATTTTGAAGCACAATGTAGAGGGAGGGCGCAACGATAACGACGCGGCGACGGTCTTTGACGTAGCTTCCGATATGGTTTGCCGCCGTTGCGGACGCAGCGGTCATTGCTGGCACCGGAACTACAATGACACGTTCGGAATTATGAACGATGTTACGCCGCTGATGATGGATAAGGGAGAACTTGCGGCAAGCGACTTTCCGATGCGGTTCCGCGATACATGCGTAGACCTGCGCAACTACGTATCCGCCGTGAATACCGAGCTTAAAGCAATGCTTATGCGCCGTCAGTACCGCGCAAGGCTCGGCGATCGCCGTGATTCTCTGTACTCGCGGTTTAAGGACTTGTCGAACGTGCTTTACGGCATTGCGGCGGACATCCCGGCGGACGCGGCGGACGATGAGGAAGCCTCGCTTACCGAAAGCAGACTTAACGCGTTCCTTCGCGCGTCCGCGATTGACGCTAAGGCAGCGGTGTTTGCCGATACCGGCAAGCGTATTCATGCCGAAATAACCGGAGATATTCGCGCGCTGCGCAGAATCAACGATTGGGAAGCGCGTCTTTCAGAGGTTTCGGAGCATCGTCTGTCGCCGTCCGGAGCCGGCCCGAACGCGGTCTGCATGGTCGAAACGGAACCGCTTAAGGCGACAATCGGAGTTGCGTCCTTGCGCAAGCGCGGCGAGGATGTAAGCGGCGACAACGGAGCGTTCTTCAAGACCGACGACGGCTTCCTGTGCGTTACGCTCTCCGACGGAATGGGCAGCGGAAGAGGCGCCTCGCGAGACAGTCAGACCGCTACGAGAGTATTGGAAAAATTCCTGAAAGCGGGCGTGAGTCCGCAAACCTCGCTGCGAATACTCTCCGCGATTATGACTATGCGCGGCGAAGATGATGGCGGGTGCGCGACGGTCGACCTTCTCCGCGTTGACCTATGGAGCGGGAACGCGGAAATTTACAAGTTCGGCGCGGCTTCCAGCTATATCAATGACGGCGGCGCGGTCAGCCGCGTATGCGGCGAATCTTTCTCGGCAGGACTTGGCGATGATGTTCCCGACCGCGCTGAACTGAAACTTACTCCGGGCAGTTTCGCGGTAATCGTCAGCGACGGAGTGACCGGCACCGGCGAAGATTGGATAAGCCGATACCTCACGGCGTATGACTATACCGGTGAGGACTTTGCAAAAATGCTCGCGCGCGATATAGTCGAGTCCGCCGCAAAGCGTTATGGTACAGATGACGATATGACCTGCTTAGTCGTTAGGATGTTCGCTAACGATTAGCTTTTGCCATATGTCCCCATTAGCGCAAGGTTTATTTGGGGGAACAATACCATGAATATCTGCGTCAGGCAATCTTGAACTTAAAAAAGACTCTTACTATAAAAAACGGCGATCCGTTACATGTAAACGCGACCGTTTATTCCCATCAAACCTCGGCATCATCAGGCAATAGCGTTTTGAGTAACTATTATCAGGGTTTTAGGTTATATATCTTCACGGAATTTTACGGATGTCCGTTTCCCGCGACGACGCGCAGCATAAAATACCGCCCGTCAGCTGTCCGAATAATTGTACGCGCAACAGGGCAGAATCGCGCACTCTGCACACTTCGGCTTGCGAGCGTTGCATACCGCTCTGCCGTGCAGTACAAGCCTGTGGCAGAAATCCGACTGCTTCTCCGGCGGAATAATAGCCGCCAAATCCATTTCGACCTTGTACGGCACTAGGTTTTTCGTCAATCCCATTCGGTTAGCCAGCCGAATACAGTGCGTGTCGGTAACTACGGCGGGCTTACCGTAGATGTCGCCGAGTATAATGTTCGCGGTCTTGCGCCCAACGCCCGGAAGTTTCAATAGCTGCTCCATAGTGTCCGGCACAGTACCGCCAAAGTCCGTAATCAGCATATTAGCACTGCCGATTAGGTCACGCGCCTTGGCGTGATAAAATCCGCAGCTATGAATGATTTCCTCAACATCCGTAACATCAGCCGCCGCGAGCGCCTCTAACGTCGGGTACTTGGCAAACAGAACCGGAGTTATCTTGTTTACACGCTGATCCTTACACTGAGCCGCAAGCCGCGTTGCTAACAGCAATTGCCACGGCACTTCGTATTCCAGCCCGCACAAGGCATCCGGATACAATTCCTCCAAAATCGCGATAATCCGCAGCGCGTTCGTATCGCCCATGCCATTACCCTCCGTTTATTCCGAAAACTGCGGCGCGTTTGAATTTCGCGCTGCCGGAAATCTTTTTAATGACCGCCGCAACGGACGCGCGGAATTGCGCGCTTGTTGAACTCGCTGATATAAATACACGATACCTGTACAAGTTATTTACTTTCAGAATGATATCCTGAGTCGGTCCGAGAACCCTTACTCCGGCAAAACCGCGCAGACTATCTGTAAGCGTATGCTTAACCGTTTCCGCGCACAATTCCGCAAGTTGTTGGTCAGCAGACACGATGGCAATACGATGAAGTTCCGTGAACGGCGGATTTCCGGAAAGTTGCCTCAAGCCTATTTCACTCTCGAAGAAGCGTTCATAATCCTGCGCTGCTGACAAGCGTATGACTTGATTCTCCGGCGTGAAAGTCTGAATCACCGCGCGTCCCGGCTTATCTCCGCGCCCCGCTCGCCCTATTACCTGTGTAATCAAAGCAAATGTGCGTTCGCCGGCTCGAAAATCGCAACTGTACAGCGCGTTGTCAGGGTTGATAACTCCGACAAGCGTCACTTGCGGGAAGTTCAGACCCTTGGTGACCATTTGCGTACCTATTAGTATCGGAACGCGCTCAGCCTCGAATTTACGCAGGACGACCTCGTGGTTATTGCCGGTCGTAATGGTATCAGCGTCCATCCTGAGCGTCGCCGCGCCGGGCAAAAGGCTATGTATGTCTTGCTCCACTTGCTGTGTCCCGACCCCGATAAATTTCAGCTTACTCCCGCAATCAGGGCAGAGGGAAGGCACCGGTCTGCTATGTCCGCAATAATGGCACATCAGGCGTCTGTTAGCGCTGTGGTACGTCAGGTTGACACTGCACGAGGGGCAGCTGAATGTCTTTCCGCAGTTCGGGCACGCAACTATCGTATTTGCCCCGCGCCGATTAATGAACAGGATGCTCTGCTCTCCGCTGCTGATATTC
This sequence comes from Oscillospiraceae bacterium, assembly GCA_031278415.1. Lineage (GTDB taxonomy): Bacteria > Bacillota > Clostridia > Oscillospirales > Oscillospiraceae > JAISJH01. Next base: position 8,573 of record JAITKN010000156.1, on the reverse strand, counting down.
TTCTCGAGTTCGTCCCGCAGACGCGAACTGACGGAAAGCGCGTTGCCGTTACGCAATTCCTGCTTCATATCGGCAATAATAACATCCGGTAACGGCTTAGCGTTAAATCGTGAGCGAAGAGTTACCAGTTTATACCGCCCGGTCTTTGCCGCGTACATACTTTCCATTGCGGGCGTAGCGCTGCCGAATACCAGCAACCCTCCGCTTTGAGCGCAGAGAAATTTAGCCACATCGTGTACATTATATCGCGGCGAAGAATCCGATACGTATGTTTGCTCGTGTTCCTCGTCAATGATAATAAGAGCGGTATCGCGAACCGGGGCGAACACCGCGCTCCGCGTTCCGATTACGACATTTGCCGCGCCGGAGCGAATCCGCCGCCATTCATCGTAGCGCTCGCCTACGCTCAGCGAACTGTGCAGAACCGCCACGCCATCGCCGAACCGCAGGGTAAATTTTGCCGTCATCTGCGGTGTAAGGGCGATTTCCGGCACCAGCATTATCGCGCCGCGCCCCAGCGCTAAAGCGTCGGCAATAAGTTTAATATAAACAGCCGTTTTCCCGCTTCCCGTAATACCGTAAATGAGAGCGGCTTCCGGTTTCGCGGATGTCAGCATCGGAGCCAGTTCCCGATACGCGCTATCTTGCTCGGGGGTTAAGTTTCCAAGGGAGGCGGTCTCGCCTATCAGTTCCGATACTTTCGGGCGGCGAAACTCCTCCCGCGCCTCTATGGTTATGTATCCGCGCTTGGCAAGTGCTGTAAAACTCTGCCGTTTCGCGCCGGTATAGTAGCTGATTTCGTCAATAGCACACGTTCCGGCGCGGATGAGAAACAGTACGATCTCGCGATGATGGTTCGACTTAGTATGCTCGGCAAACTCCGCGGCATTATCCGGCGGGATACTAAGCGAAGCGAAATCGCGCGTCTTTGCCTTAGCGCGCGCAATTCTGGTAACACTTTCAACTCCGCCGAGTTCATTGCGTTTCGGATTGTCCCGATACCAAACCCCTGTGGGCAGCATTGCCTTTAACGCCTCGTAAAGCGTACAGTAAAACCGCGCTTTCATAAACTTAGCAAGCGCGATTTGTTGTTCTCCGATTACCGGTTCTGAATCCAATACTTCCTCAACCGCTTTCAGTTTCAGATAATCTCCGGACTCGCTGAACTTCTTGATATCCAGGACAATTGCCTCGCGCCGAGAGTTCCCGCGGCCGAACGGCACCATTATCCTCACACCGACAAACGTACTCGCCTCCAAAGACGCAGGTACACGGTAATCATATATCTTATCCGCTTGGAACGGCAGCGCGGATACAGCCGCTTTCACTATCATTTCACATTAGTCCGAATACTTTGCGTAAATCAGTACAAATCCGGATTGCCCTCTACGCTGTACTTGCCCTTGGCAATATCGTCAATCGCGATGGAAACCGCTTTCTTGCGCAGCGGCATACGACTTTCCACCGCCTCGTCGGAAAGCTGACGCGCTCGCTTAGCAATCGCGTTCACAAGTAAATAGCGGCTTCCGACTTTTGTCAGAAGTTCTGACATTGTATGGTCTAACATACTTCACCTCATATAATAAATTTGTTAAGCGCGGTTATTTATCCCGGTCTCTCCTGATAATAGCCTCGCACTCCGCAACAGCGCGGTCGAGTATATTATTAATAACAGTATAGCGGTAAAATCCGATTTCGTCAAGCTCCTTTTTTGCCTTTTCTAATCTGGACGCTATCTGATCTTCGCTCATCTTATTGCCCTCACGTCCGCGAAGCCGCTCCTCAAGCAGCTCAAAAGAACCGGGCCAAACAAATACCGTAACAGCCTCGGGGATTTTTTTCAGCACGTTTGCCGCTCCGGTAGTTTCAATGTCCAGTATAGCGTCGAATCCGCGCGCCAGCGCGTCCTCAAGCGGCTTAAGCGGAGTTCCGTACGATGCGCCCAAGTGAGGATCGTACTCTAAGAAGCCGCCGCTGTCCGCCATATTGTCAAACTCATCCTGAGTGATGAAATGGTAATCCACGCCGTCCTCTTCTCCGTCCCGCGGCCTTCGCGTAGTACAGGACACCGAGAACCACAGATTAGGCAGACGCTGCTTCAGTTCCGATATTATCGTGCTTTTTCCGGCTCCGGACGGTCCGGAGAAAATGAAAATCCTTGCCAAGATATACCTCCGTTACAAATAGAATACGCAAATCTTATACGTTTAAGAATACGGATTGACCGCGTCAAGCAGTTTACAGTCCGCGATTAAGCCGGCTATTCTAAATTCTGGCACTGTTCGCGAATGCGCTCAATAATAGCTTTCATCTCTAACACCATACGCGTAATCTCTAAGTCTGAACACTTAGAGCCGATTGTGTTGACCTCGCGATTAAGCTCCTGTGCCAAAAAATCAAGTTTGCGGCCTGCTCCGCTGTCGAGTTCCAGATACTCCCGCGCTTGGTCAATGTGGCTTCCCAGCCGAGTAAGTTCCTCGTCAATGTCGGTTTTTTCCGCAAACAGAGCCGCTTCGGTGAGCACTCGTGCATGGTCGATATTTGTGTCTTTCAGTATATCTCGCATTTTCGCGGTCAAACGCTCACGATATTCTCTTACGCTTTCGGGCGCGCGCGCCTTCACGAATCCCATCGCGGCTTCAAGTTCCGTAATCTTGATACCGATATCCGCCGTAAGCCGACCGCCTTCAGCGACGCGGGCTTGATTGAACGCTTCAAGCGCGGCGCCTAAAACCTCCGCAATGACGGCCGCAAACGCTTCCTGCTCCAATTCGCGTTTTGTTATCGTAAAAGCGTCGGGGATCTTACTAAGCGCCGATGTTCCGAAATCGTTGGGAATCGCGTACTCTTTCGATATGCGCTCGGCAGCGTCTATATACGCCGCGACCACTCCTCGATTAACCTCCACAATCGCAGCGTCATTCGCCTTGCCGAACTCGAAATTTACGGTTACGTCCACTTTGCCGCGCGCGGCAACCTTCTGAACCGCTCGCCTTATTGAGTCTTCCGCGAAAGACATCATCCTTGGTATGCGCACCGAAGTTTCTAAATATCGCGCGTTAACACTTTTCACCTCCGCCATCAGCGGAGTATTTTCAAACATTCCGAACGCGCTTCCGTATCCGGTCATACTTTTTGGCATGCTCTTATCCCCTCTTAATTTTTCAGCTTATTTCTTTGCCCGTCTCTGAATATACATATCAATCAGCCTCGTTAAAACAATGTCGTACAGCACAAACGCAACCTCAGCGGGAAGTAATACGATTAACAGCAGTCGTGTGTTTGGTTCCCCGGCAAGAATAAAGAGATTGCTTGCCGCGATATATCCCAATACGAGCGCCGCGTTAAGAATCAGGACTTTGATCGCCCACTGTGCCGCGCTTCGGAGCTTCCCGCGTTCTAACAAACTTTTAATAACCGGATACCACCCGAAAATCCCGGCGTACATCAGCACGATCATCCTATCGGGTACAAGCAGCAGCACCAACATGATCGTTGCCGCAAACTTGCCTAACGCCCACGAGTAACCACATTCCACTACAACTATTGCGGTCAGCAGTCCGGCAATCCCGACAAGAGCAACGCTTCCGGACGGCATTACCGCCGCAACCCAACAAAGAACTACGGCGAACGCCGTAATCAATGATGATAGCGCGAGTTTACGTGTTTTGCGCATCGTCAACTCACTCAGCAACAACGGATAAGGTCGCCGCCCATACATTCACAGCAACAATCCAACGCCCACAGTTTGACACAGCAATCGCATGCGTCATTTTGTCTTGGAGGACCGCTGTTATAGTTATACTGCGGCGGACGATAATACCCTCCATTGTTCGGCTGCTGATTCTGATAGTAGCCATTGGAGTGCGCGTTCCCGCCCGGAGGCGGTTCTTCGCCTCTGCGAATACGCTGTATTTTGTCGTAAGCCTCGTTGATTTCCTTCATTTTTTGCTCTGCAAGGTCGCCCAGCGGATTATCACGATAGTTATCCGGATGGTACTTCCGAACAAGCTCGCGGTACGCGCGCTTAATCTCTTCATCTGTCGCGTTTTGCGATACGCCTAGGACGGCATATGGGTCGTTCATCTGTAGCTCCTTAGAAAAAGTAGTCTTTGTGCGCTGTCATTTGTTAATCGCGCTTGGTATGCCCAAATACAATATGTTGCCGAGAATCCCGCTGAACTCGCCCGGCGGTAAAAGTTCAAAATCTGCCGCCGCTTCCGCCGCAGTCTTTTCGAGATACGACTTGGCGTCAAATTGCGAATCGTAAATAAGCGGGTTATAGCGACACTTCTTGCGGTCTGCTTCGAGATCGTCAGCGGCGTCAAGGATGTAAATCAGACGCCCTATCGCGTCAAGCAGATGAGTCAGCACTCGCCGCTCTTCATTAGAATCGCCGTATTCACCCGCAGCTGAAAGCACATTCGCAAACACCTGCGCCATCTTGACAGCGGAACTCTCTCTATTATGCTCCAAATCTCTCAGTTCGTCAAGTAGTTCAGACACATTATTTGCAAACTTTTTGTGAACATTTGCGGCGTGTCTGTACTGACGCTTCATTAGAACCTTTGCCGGTCTCGTGATGAACAGCTTTCGGGGAAATCCATCGTCCTCAATGGAATCGCGCAGACGGTTCCAACCCATAATTATGCTCAAATCAGCCGCGATTTCCGTAGCTTTGCCGGCGAAGCAGTGAGCCTTTTTGCGTCCGTTGCCCGGACAGCGCATCCGCTTAAATTCCGATTCGCCTTTAGCGAGCAGCATAATGAAGAAAGTAAAATCGTAGTTCACCGCGAACCGAGCCGCGAACCCGTACCGGCGTTTAAGCTCCGCGCACAGGCCGCAGTAAGCCGCTTGATACGTTTCCCATTCCCGGATTTTCAGTTCCGGCTTAAACGGGCGAATGTAGCCATACACGAATTAAAGCAGACCGCCCAACCCGCCAAGCCCGCCGGTAAACTTACCTACAGCGTCGCTCATCGCCGCTTCCGCCTTGCGCAACGCCTCGTTTACCGCGGCGATAATCATATCCCGGAGCATTTCCGCGTCCTCCGGGTCAATCGCGTCAGGCGAAATGTCAAGCGTGATAAGCTCCTTTTTGCCCGAAACGGTTGCGGTAACAGCGCCGCCGCCCGCCGCCGCGCTGTAATTTGAGGCTTCGACCTCTTCCTGAGCTTTCGCCATATCCTCCTGCATCTTCTGTACTTGCTTCATCATGTTTTGCCCGCCGCTCCCTCCGAAATTCGGGCGCGGACTGCCCCTGAATGCGCTTTTTGCCATTATCTATTCCTCCTCAAAACTGATTATGCCGCCGAACCTAGCCGCCAGATCATCGAGCGCGTCTAACGGCGATTCCTCCGCTTGCCGCTTGTTTTCAAGCGCGTCCGGCGGCGGTTCATACACCGGCGGCGCCTCATAAGATTTCGGCGCGCTGCCGTTCAGTATCACTATTTTGAACTCTCGACCGCTGAGTTTTTGCGCCGCGTTTTTGAATTCCGATATTGTCGTCGGAAGTGTCAGCTGCCCTTCTATAAAGGGATGTGCCGCGTACAATATAACGGCGTCCGATGTGATTTCCGTAGTGACATCGCGTCCGCTTTTCAGCTCCCGCGTCAGCGCGGGCACAAGGTTAAGCTCTTTTATAAACTGCTCAGCGGTGAACGGCGGCGGAGTCTGCGGCGCCGCCGGTGTCGGAGGAACCTGCGCGTAAGACTGCGGCGGACGCTGCGCCGATGGTGTTGATGGCGCCGATGGCTGCGGCGGACGCTGCGCCGCGCTCGGCTGAGTTTGCGGTAACGAGAATTTTACCGACGACGGGACGGCAATTTCTGTTCCAAGTGAGATAATCGCGAGTTCCGCTGCCGTTTTGCGGTTCGGAGCGTTGTCAATGTCTTTCAGTGCCGTCTGAATCTTTTGCCCGAGTCCTAACAGCATCGATACGTCTCCGCGCTGAAGTTCCGTATTGCTGAACATACCGCTTAGCAATTCCGTACCCGTGTCCGGCGCAACGGAAACAATCATACTATCCCTTACGTAGTCACCAAGCATTTCCAGAACCGAGGCAACATCTGTCCCGGCAGAGTAAAGCTCGTCCAATTTGGCAATCGCGCCTATTATATCGTCGTTTGTCGCAAGCCGGTATATGTCCGCGATTTCTTCACCCGCCGCGTATCCCAGTATTCGCCTTGCCGCGACGCGGTCAATGTCAGGTTCGCCTTGGCATCGCTCTAAAAGGGAAAGCGCGTCGCGCATAGCGCCATCCGCAAGCCGAGCGATAAACGCCGCCGCGTCAGGCTTGAGGTTTATTCCCTCCTTTTCCGCGATTTCCATAAGACGTTCCGCGATAAGTTCCTTTGGAATTCTGTGGAAAGAGAAACGCTGGCACCGGGAGAGGATCGTTGAGGGTATTTTATGCGGGTCGGTAGTCGCGAGAATAAACAACAAATGCTCCGGCGGTTCTTCGAGCGTCTTAAGAATTGCGTGGAATGACTCGCGAGTCAGCATATGAACTTCATCCACAATATAGACGCGTTTTTTCGTTTGAGCGGGCAGATAATAGGATTCCTCCAACAACGCGCGAATGTCCTCGATACGGCGATTGGAAGCCGCGTCCATTTCCGTAACGTCTAATATCGCGCCGGAGTCAATGCCCTTGCAGATGTGACATTCGTTACAAGGTTCTCCGTCAACGGGATTTTCGCAGTTTACCGCCTTGGCAAGTATCTTTGCGCACGAAGTCTTACCTGTGCCGCGTGTACCCGCGAACAAATAAGCGTGAGAGAGTTTCCCGCCGCGCAATTGCGCCTTAAGCGTGAACGTTATAGGGTCCTGCCCCGTAACGTCGTCGAACGTCTTCGGTCTGTACTTTCGGTAAAGAGCTTGATACATAGTTTATTCGTCCGTATAAGCGGCTAATCCGCAATAACCGTACTGCCCGGATTTTCGCCCATAACAACACGATAGATGTTTTCAGGGTCGTCAAGTCCGAACACTATCAGCGGAATATTGTTGTCCATAGACAGGCTTGTCGCGGTGCTGTCCATAACGCCCAATCGGCGTGAGAGCACGTCGGCGTAGGTAATCATATCAATCTTCTTAGCGGCGGAATTCAGCGCCGGATCACTATCGTAAATTCCGTCAATGTTTTTGGCCAGCAGAATTGCGTCCGCGTTAATCTCCGCCGCGACGAGAACCGCTCCTGTATCGGTGGAAAAGTACGGTCGTCCGGTTCCGCAGCCGAAGATTACTATGCGACCTTTCTCAAAGTGGCGAATCGCCTTGGCGCGGATATAAGGTTCCGCGACAGCTTTAATCTCCAACGCGGTCTGAACGCGAGTAGGTACGCCCATTTGCTCCAATGTGTCAGCCAGTCCGAGGCAGTTGATAACCGTTGCCATCATTCCCATATGGTCGGCGCGCGCGCGATCAATCTTGCCGCCGCCGTCTTTAATGCCGCGCCAGAAATTGCCGCCGCCGATAACAACACCGACCTGAACACCCGCCTCCGCGCACCTCTTAAGGACCGCGCATACCCTGCCGATGACTTCAAAATCCAATCCGAACTTTTTTTCTCCGCCGAGTGCCTCTCCGCTGATTTTCAGCAGAACACGCTTATACTTGGGCAAACCGCTCATCCGACAATCCTCCATTCTCCGCTTTCGTGTTGTTCCCAAATCCGCTGGTTAGATGAACCTTTCCATTTAAGCCGTAAACTTTTCCGCGCAACGATAAATTCTCCGTCAATAAGCACGTCCGTGTTGGCAAGAAGTTCCCCTATCGCCGTGCCGATAGGACGCAGTTGCGGAACCTCGAACGCGCTGTACACCGCCGCCTGCCATTGCAAGTTTTCAAGCGTATAGCCCGTATACGTCCACACAGTTTTGCCTATGCCCTTAACGAGTTTGGCAAGTTCAGCGCACTGTACCGCCTGAGCAAACGGTTCGCCGCCGCTAAGCGTAAGACCATCACACAGAGGATTATCACGGACGCGGGCGAAAAGCTCGCCGACCGTGACCTCTTTGCCGCCCTCAAACGGCTGTGACTGAGGGTTATGGCAACCGGGACAGTTCCGCGGACATCCCTGCGTAAAGACAACGAAGCGCAGTCCGTCTCCGTCCACTATGCTGTCCTCCGTTGTCGCCGCAATACGCAATGACCCGCCTCCTTAGCTTGGTAACCCCATTATAGCATAGTCCACTTAGGGTGTCAAGATAGTTGTTGGAAAATAGTTGTTGGGAACTCTGCGTTGTCAAATGATATGACCCATTTGGGCATTTCGAGGAGATAGAAGATATGGTATATCGAGGTTGGAAGCCTTTTCCGCCTACGGCTCCAAAGGCTTCCAACCTCGGCGCGGCGGCTCAGGCCGCTTTCAATTTCTCTCTGAGCAGGGTCAGCGGACTTTTTCTGCCCAGCGTGCGCATAGTTTTGCGGTTCGTCCATCGAAGATGTTCTCGCAGTTTTTCGTTCAATTCCTGAACGCTCCCGAACTTCTCCCAATCGTAAAAATACCGTTGGTCATTCCGATGGCTGCGCTCCACTTTTCCGTTGTGCCACGGCGTTCGCGGCGGGAT
>JAITKN010000036.1 GCA_031278415.1 Oscillospiraceae bacterium | reverse complement strand
CGCGAATACCAACGTCGGGACGAGTCCGAGCAGCAGCGCCAGTGTCAGCAAAACGGCAAGAGATTTCCCGGCAAGCTTTTTCATACGTGTTCTGAACATTTTAATACCTCCTAATTTTGTGGAGCGCAAAAAGCGCAACTTTGATGAATTTTTGTTTTTTTGTTCGTAAAAAGTTTTCGCCAATGGGGGTACCCCCATTGGCGAAAAGGCGTACGCCTTTTCGCCGTCCTTTTACCAACTTGTTTACTTATAATAACATATTAACACAAACTCCGTAGTTTGTCAAGGGGAAATTTGACGTTAAACAAAAAAAGTCGCGGAAAAGCAACTCGCAATGCGGTATACCCCGAATTTGCGGGATAGGCACATGGGAACCGCTTCGGTACGGATCTTTCCGCGTGACTATCCCGCAAACTCGAGACGAAATGCCTTGCGCGTCGGTTGATTATCCGCAAAGTGTTCGTTTGCCGTGCTCCCCTCCGCAGCCCGATTTAGTTTTGTAACTTTTGATTGACAAAAAGCGGGAAAGTGTGCTAAAAAGGATGCATGGAAAATTATAAATGGCTCCTGATAGGGAGTGAGCCGAGGTTGCTGAGGAAGTACAACGGGTATTATTACAGGGTAGGCGATGTGCCGGCAATTACGATATTGGGTAATTTTTGTGGATTACGTGATTTGGGGGATTATACGCAGGACGAACAGCTCCGTAAAACTATGGACACAGCCGACGAAACCGAAAAACAGGGCGGTAAAATCGTAAAGCGTACCGGCTTCGTGACCGCTGATATTGACTGGTCTGTCTGCCGACAGGCAGGATTGCCGCTGTCGTTATTGAGTTGCTTGCGCAAACGGTCGATTTCCGCTTCGAGTTTCGCAACGCGTTCTTCAGGTTCGGCGCATCTTTGCATAACCGCTTCGAGAGCTTCTTTCAGGCTGTCAATGATGCCCAAGTATTTGTTCGCGGTTTCGTTCTCGATTTTGGCGATCTTCGTCCTGAGTTTTTCGTTTTCCGCGATCAACGTTTGACGGGGAGGTTTCCATCGGTATGCGGAACCTCCCCGGTCCAATAGTCGCGAAAGCCGCACAACTTGAGACGCCTTCGCAGGTCGCTTCCGCGAAATTTTGCCGCAAAACCGCCGCATACGAAAATATTCTGCTGTATTATACCTTGACAACTGAATGTCCGTAGGTTATAATCGGCATATGGAATACAAAATCACACTTGCCAGAGCTAAAGAAATTCTGCGCCCGTTCGCGTATCCGCGCGGCGCGGAGTCCGTAAAGCTTGAAGATGCGTACAATCGCGTTTTGTCGAAAGATTACATCGCGTCGGAACCCGTTCCGGCGTTCGACCGCGCCGCTGTGGACGGATACGCGCTGAAGTTCGGTGTGGGCGTCGGCGCGTCGCCCGACGCCCCTAAAACGCTCAGAGTTCCGGAGGAAGTTTCCGCGATCAACGCGGGCGAACCAATCCCGAACGACGCGGACGCTATCGCGGGTTTCGGAAGTTTTTCCGGGTTCTCGTTTGATTCCGCAACGCTTATTGAGCCAATACCATCGGGCGCTAATATCACGCTTGCCGGAGATTACATCAAGGTCGGTGAGATTATTGCCCGCGAAGGCGAAGCGGTTACCGCGCAAACAGCAAGCGCGCTCGCGGGACAAGGAATAACTGACGTTGATGTTTTCCGGCGACCTCGAATAGGCGTAATCTCCATAGGTGATGAGCTTATTTCGGGTCAGGTGCGCGACAGCAACCGATACGCGCTGGAGTTTGTGCTGCGCGATTGCGGTTGCGTGCCGATCTATCTCGGACTTGCAGAGGACATAACACAGGAAATCGCTCATTACATCAATTCGGGCAGGGGATTGGACGCAATGATTTCTACCGGCGGCTCCGCTTATGGAAATAACGACTTCATCACCGCCGCGTTTGACGCAATGGGCGCGTTCTCCTTATGTTGGGGAGGCGTTGGTGAAGATTGGGGAACCTTCGCTTTTGCGGCGCTCGGCATAACTCCACTAATATGCCTATCCGGCGAACCCGGAAAAATGTTCGCTACGCTGAACGAGGTTGTCGTTCCCGCGCTCAGACAGTTTGCCGGCTTTAGACCTTGCTTAAAAAGTATTACTTAAGCAGAATGGCGATGGCGTCGGACTTGTCATATGTTATTTGATATCGTCTCATTCCGCCGTTATACCACAAATTTAGTTATTAAACAAGACCTAAGTTACGTTTTGTTCGCCGTCCTCTTCCGGAGCGGCTTCCTTGTCCTTGCCGCAACCGCACTCGCCGCAACACTCGTCGCCGCAGTCTCTGCCGAAATCAAAAGCGATTTCTTTGGAACACTCCGGACACGTAATCTTTTCCTCATCAAGGTCATCCACGGTGAGCGTAATCGCCTTGCCGCAGTGAGGGCAGTGAACCTCAAAGGAATCGTCCTCGTCCAGTTCCCATACCTCGTCATCGTCCCAGTCATCGTCGGCGTCATCATCGTCGTCGCGGCATTTGCAATCGTCATCGTCATCGAAGTACGCGTCCTCAAAGGCGTCAAACTCCCCGGTTAAATCGTTCAAATCATCGCATATGGTTTCCTGCATCTCTTCAATGTCATCAACGCGCTCGGACAGAGTTTCGTGCTCATCGAGCAAATCGTTGAAATCATCGAAAAGCTCGTCAAGCTCATCGGTGATTTCTCCGGTATCCTGAGTCAAATCCTTAAGATCCGCCGCGATGTCGCCCAACAAGTCAACAATCGCCGTCAGAATTTTGCCGGTGTCAGATTCGGTATCAACGCGCAAGCCCGCTGAAAGACCTTTGATATACGCCGCTTTTTCGGAAATATTCATAATTACTCCTTAATGGCCAATGCGCGTTACCGCTTGGCTCGCTCTAAATACTCGCCGGTGCGAGTGTCAATTTTAATAAAGTCGCCGGTGTTAATGAACAATGGGACGCGCACCTCCGCGCCTGTTTCGACCTTAGCCGGTTTAGTTACGTTTGTAGCCGTGTCTCCGCGAACGCCGGGCTCAGTATCGGTAACTTCAAGCTCGACGAAGTTGGGCGCGTCAACAGAAAATACGCTGCCCTTAAAGCTGCTGACTTTGCAGGTCATATTCTCTTTTACGAACTTGAATCCGTCACTTAATACCGACGCATTGATGGGCAGCTGCTCATATGTCTCCATGTCCATAAAGTAGTAAAGTTCACCATCACTATAGCTGTACTCCATATCCTTGCGCTCTACGAACGCGGTTTCAAATTTAGCACTTGGGTTGAAAGATGTTTCTGTCACAGCACCGGTAATTACGTTACGGATTTTGGTTCGGACAAACGCCGCTCCTTTGCCTGGTTTTACATGTTGGAACTCCACTATTTGCATTACACTGCCATCCATTACGAAGGTAACGCCGTTGCGGAAATCTCCCGCTGTTATCATAAAGATTTTTCCTTTCCATAAGATACATCATATTGTTGCACCATTGTAACACAGGCACGCTTAAAAGTCAAATGTTTTTTTAGGGCGGGGTGTAGATGGCGAATTGAAAGTTTAATTGTCCGGGCAGAAAGCGGTGAGGTGATTAGGCGAGCAGTGCGGCGAAGGCGCGCGGGGAGCGCCCCGAAAGAGCTTTGCGCGGATAGTTGTTCATCCGGTTTTGGGCTGCGGTCGCGGCGTTCGTGAGCGCGAACGGCGCGGCGTTCGTACTCGGCGAGAGCGTCATCGCTCGGGTCGTGTGCGTCATCGGCGGCGTCGGCGCACTGTGCGTCTATATGCTCGCCGAAGCCAAAGCCGACAGCGGGAACAGCTAACATAAGTTAACAGTTAACAGTTGAGAGTTAACAGTTGAGAGTTGGGGGCAGGAACGTGTATGGACAGGGAGCGATTGCGACAGCTACTGAGGGCGGTAGCGTCGGCGAGTCGGAGAGGTATACTCACGCGGGACGGCATAGAGGGCATTGCAAAAGTAATTACAATTGCAACTACAATTACAACGCGTGACGGCGGTCCGGAAAGCGGCAACTGGGGACACGCAGGACGTCCCGGGCAAGTCGGCGGAAGTTCAGCGGGTGGGGGCAGGACAAGCGAAGCGGCGCGGCAGGAGAAGATTGACAGCGTACATATTGATTTCAGTAGGGATAACATTCTGCCGGAGCTGAACCGCGAGGACTTGCGGGCACTCGGTAAGACGAGCAAACCGGTACTGCTGAAGAAAGAGGTCATTGACCGCAATCTTGCCAGGCACCCTGAAGTCGCACCGGAAGATTATGACAAGATTATCGGACAAGCCTTGTACAACTCCGATTTGAGGTTTAGAAATACATCGGGAAGATATGACCCAAATTATGTCAATTTTGTGAAGCAAATAGCGCACAATAACATGCTTGTCACGATACAGTTAGCAAACTACAAGGACAATTATGAGATAATTCACCTATTTACGGTCGGTGACAGAAATTTAAGTAGAATAAAGAAAAAATAAGACCGATAGGAAGGACGGACATATCCCTTCATCGCAGTTGCAAAAAAAGCAAGCGGCAGTCGTGTCCGATTTTCTGCAGTTCGTATCAGTCTTATTAATGCACCCATCATACCATGGCTTGACGGGAATGTCAAGCGGTTTTTTAGAGGAGAATTGTTATGGATACGAGCTAGGAGAGATGTCCGCCGAATTTACGGAGTACACATCACGCGTTGCCGCGTGATAGGGCGATTAGAGTTCACCTGCCTTTCGGGATAGTTAAATGCTTTTGCCATTTGTTCAGCGGCACTA
>JAITKN010000149.1 GCA_031278415.1 Oscillospiraceae bacterium | reverse complement strand
AGCTCTAAGTCGTTTAGACGTAGCTCTAAGTCGTTTAGACGTAGCTCTAAGTCATTTATCTGTAGCTCTAAGTCATTTATCTGTAGCTCCAAGTCATTTATCCGTAGCTCCAAGTCATTTATCCGTAGCTCTAAGTCATTTATCTGTAGCTCCAAGTCATTTATCTGTAGCTCCAAGTCATTTATATGTGGTGATAAGTCATTTATATGTGGTGATAAATCATTTATATGTGGTGATAAGTCATTTATATGTGGTGATAAGTCATTTATATGTGGTGATAAGTCATTTATATGTGGTGATAAGTCATTTATATGTGGTGATAAGTTATTTATATGTGGTGATAAGTCATTTATATGTGGTGATAAATCATTTATATGTGGTGATAAGTTATTTATATGTGGTGATAAGCGGCTGTCGAATATGCGCGTAGTCTTTTTCACGCTTACAGTTGGTTAACTATCCTTTTGAACGCGTTTCCGCGCTCCTCGAAGTTCTTCCAGCGGTCAAAACTCGTGCTTGCCGGAGACAGCAGCACTACATCGCCCGGCACGGCGGCGGCATACGCGGCGCGGACAGCCGCGCTGAAGTCGTCCGTTACGATGGTATCGACCCCGCCGCCGGCGGCTTCCACCGCGGCTCGAATAGAAACCGCGGTCGGTCCGATTAAAATCAGCCGCTTAACGCGTTCCCGAATCACCGCGCCGACAGCATCGTATGAAACGCCCTTATCCTTGCCGCCCGCTATGAGAATCACCGGCTCCGTAAAGCTTCTGAGCCCCGCTATTGTGCGATTCGCGCTGCTTGCGATACTGTCGTTGACGAAAGCGATTCCGTCCAGCTCGCGCGCTAACTCCAAGCGGTGCGGAACCCCCGCGAAGTCGGCCGCAACCTGCTCTATCGCGTGGCTGCCGATAAGATGGCGCGTCGCGGTAACAGCGCAGTTGAAATTCCAAACATTGTGCTCGCCGCGCAGTTTCGCCGGTTTATATGGGATATCGGAGGTTTCGTGATACCAGCGAAGTTCGGCGGACGAATCCTCGTAACCCAGTTCCGTTTTCAACCCACGCAAACTCTCGTTCAGGACAAGCACATCGCCCTGACGCTGATATTTGAGTATGTTTGATTTTGCCGAAACGTACTCCGCGTAATCGGTATGCCAGTCGAGGTGATTAGGGCTGATATTGGTAATTACGGCGATGTGCGGAGATTGGCGCATGGTCGCAAGCTGAAAGCTGCTCAGTTCCGCAACGGCAAAATCATCCGGGCTGATTGTATCGGAGCGTGTCAGCAGCGGAGTTCCGATGTTGCCGCCGAGGTGAACGGTATAACCCTCGGCGCGGAGAAGTTCCGCAATCAAGGTTGTAACGGTGGTTTTACCGTCACTGCCCGTAACCGCGATTATCGGGCATGGGCAAACGGAGAAAAACACCTCCATTTCGGAAGTCAGCTCCGCCCCGGGCTTCAGCAGGAACTTATCCGGCCGAATACCGGGGCTGCGGAAAACTACATCCTCGTCAATATGGTCAAGATAGTCATCGCCGAATACAGTTTCGGTCAGTCCGGGGATGTCAACGGTATTGAGGTCGCGCCCCGTGACACTAATCCCCGCGCTCAGCAATGTCTCGACCAGCGGACGGTTGCTTACGCCCAGTCCGCACACGGCGGCGCGTTTCGATTTCAGCGATTGCAGATACTCGGTGAACATATCACTCCTCTCCTATTCCATTTACTTCCGCGCAAAATTGTCGTTATTCCAGATTTTCCCGACATTGGGATTGCGGTCAAGCACACTTCTGAAGATATCGTAATACTTGCGCAGATTTTCAGGCGAGCGCGCCTCTAGTACGATAGACAGTTCCGGAGTATTGCTGCTTGCCCTCACAACCCCCCAACCATCCTCGAACCAAATCTTGAAGCCGTGTATCTCGCTGTATTTGTTATGCGGGAACATGCGCAATAATTCCGCTTTTGCGAACGCGACGGCATTGTATTTCTCCGCGTCGGTAGTAGGCGCTTGAATTTCGTTCGATACAAAATAGGATGGGAACTCCGCAAGTAACCGCGAAATCGTTTTATCCGAATTGCTTAACGTTTGCAATATCAGCGCGGCGGCGAACAACCCGTCGTCAAAGCCGAGATACAGATCTCCGCCTATGTACAGATGTCCGCTGCGCTCTCCGGCAAGGATCGCGCCTTCCTCCATCAATTTGCGTTTGAGATAGCTGTGACCGGTCTTCCACATAATCGGCTCGCCGCCGTTAGCCCGAATATATTCTTCCAAAGCCATTGTAGATTTAACGTCATAGATAATCTTCGCGCCCGCTTGCTCCCGCAAAATAGGTTTTGCGATTAGCATCATAAGCCGGTCGGCCCAAATGTTTTCGCCGTTTTCAGCGAGAATACCGATTCGGTCGCCGTCGCCATCGAAGCTAAGACCAATGTCCGCGCGAATGTATGGGTGCAGTACCGTCTTCCTCAGCAATGCTTGAGCTTCCGTGATACTTGGATTCGGGAAATAGCGCGGGAAGGCGGTATCGGGGTCGCAGTTAAGCTGAAAGGTCAGGCAGCCGAGCCGTTGGAAAAGCTCGTAAGCGTACACGCCGGCGCCGCCGTTCGCCGCGTCGATAACAACGCGCAATTCGCGGTTGGAATTAAGGTGGACGCGGCTGCAAATGTAATCGATGTAGGCGTCGCGGACTGATTCGCGGCGTACCGTACCCGGGCGCCGCGGCGTAAGCGTTTCGCCCGAAACAGTGATCGCGTACAGTTCCTGAATGTCCTCCGGTGAAAGGGTAAGGGACTTGCGGTAAGAGAGCTTAAACCCGCTCCAGCCATTCGGATTGTGGCTCGCCGTAATCATCATCGCGCCGTCGATATTCAGATGGTGCTGGGCGAAATACAGCACCGGCGACAGTGCCAGTCCGATTCCGGTTACATTCAGCCCCGATGCGGTAAACGCGCTGATAACCGCGTCGTAAAAGCCCTCGCTGCAATCACGGCTGTCGTAGCCGACTACCACTTCGCTGACGTCTCGCCGGCGCAGAAACACCGCGAACGCTTTGGCTATGACCATAACGCTTTCCGTATTCAGCTCGTCATCTGACAAGCGTCCGCGCACGTCGTATTCGCGGAACATAGTTTTTTCGATGTTAGGCATAATGTATCATCAACGCGGGGGCGAGCATCGCCCGCCCGCTGTTCTCGGTTCAAAGTACCGTACGCGTTACGCTTTCTCTCCTCCCCACGCCTGACCGAGGTCGGCGAGCGCCGGACCTGCCGGGTCGACCACGCAAGCGCCGCCCTCAATCGGCAGAACCGCGCCGGTTACATAGCTGCTGTCGTCGCTTGCAAAGAATACCGCGGCCCCGCCGATTTCATCGGGAGAAGCGGCGCGGCGCAAAGGCATATAGCGCGTCATAAAGTCAAGCGCCCCTTTTATATCGGTGCCGCGAACCTCAGCCACGGACGCCATACTGTTTTCCAGCATCGCGGTAGCCGTCGCGCCCGGGCAAATCACATTGGCGCGGATATTGTACTTGCCGTAATCGTTCGCGGCGGACTGCGTAAGTCCTACGATACCGTGTTTGCTGGCGATATACGCCGGCAAAGCGGGCGGACAACGCAACGCGGCAAGGCTCGCGACATTGACAATCGCGCCGCCGCCTTGCTTAATGAAGTACGGTATCGCGAAATGCATTGTGTAAAAAGTACCGAACAGATTAGTCTCAAGAATCTTGCGGAACCCGTCAATAGGCATATCGGCAATCGATCCCGCCGGACTGTCCACACCGGCATTATTGACCAAAATGTCTATTTTGCCGCCGAACTCCACAGTCGCCTTAATCATCGCCTCACAATCTTCCGGCTTCATAACATCGCCCGCAAATGGCAGACAAGTACCCTCCGGACATAGGTCGACGGTGCCTTTAAGCGCGTCAATACGCCGCCCGGTGATAACCACCTTTGCGCCTTCCTCAGCGTATCGCTTCGCGATTGACTGCCCGATCCCGCTGCCTCCGCCTGTGATAAGCGCGACTTTACCTTGTAGTTTTCCCATTGTAGTGTGCCCCTTTCAAGTGTTTAATATTTGCTTCCATTGTAGCACGTATCGCTTAAAATTTCAAGCATATTTTATAAACGCGGTTTTGCTGAGTTTTTCAACCCAATTTGCCCGGTATCCCGACGTAGTTTGCGTCGCTGTGATCCGTATTACGTTGTAACATAGGTTAAATATAAACTGTTGTTTCAATTGAAAAATGTTTTTGTCAGACGAGGTAATCAGACGAGATAATCAGGCGAGATATGACGCTGTTCGCTGACTATGCGCAGATGAGACTATTGCGCTGAAATCGGCAAGTGTAACCGCTTGCGCGGCAAGCTGTTTGTAATGCCCGGCATCCCGAACGCCTTTCAAGTACCACGAGAAGTGCTTACGGGCTTCCATACACGCTGTGCGTTCGCCTTTAAGTTCCGCCGCGCGCTTAAGCTGCCGAAGCGCGGTTTGAAGCAACTCCGCCGCGCTGCCCGGACGCGGAGTATCCGCGCTGAACACCCACGGATTTCCCATAGCTGCGCGACCGACCATTACAGCGTCCGCGCCGGTGTAAGCTATACATCGCGACGCGTCTGCGCGGCTCGCGACATCCCCATTAGCGATTACGGGTATGGAAACGGCTGATTTGACCTCGCGGATAATGTCCCAATCCGCCGTTCCGCTGTAGAGTTGGCTTCGGACACGCCCGTGAATCGTCACGGCGTCCGCGCCATTAGCCTCCATTATTCGGGCAAACTCCGCCGCGTTGACGCTGCCCGAATCCCAACCCTTGCGGAACTTGGCAGTTACCGCCGCGCGATTGCCCGCCGCGACCGCCACGGCAGCTATAATCCGTCCGGCGAGCGCGGGGTCGCGCATCAAGGCGCAACCATCGCCGTTACGGACGATTTTGGGCGCCGGGCAACCCATATTAATATCAATAATCTCCGGTGAGACCAGTTCAAGAACTTTGACCGACGCGTCAGCCATAACGATTGGGTCGCTGCCGAATATTTGCGCGGCGTACGGGAATTCGCCTCCGCCGCGCAGGAGAAGTCCAACGCTCTTCGCGTCCTGATAAACCAGCGCCTTGCTGCTGACCATCTCAGAATAGGTGAACACCGCGCCGAAGCCTCTGCAGACCTCTCGGAACGCGGCGTCGGTAACTCCCGCCATCGGCGCGAGCAACATCGGAACCGCGCCGCCAAGGCTCTCTTTAATGTTGAATTTCTGCATATTCCCATTATACATCGTGTACGCAAACTTTGCAAGTGATTTTTGCGGGTCGCCGGCCCGATTTAGTTCGAGTGTCAAACATAGGTTACGACTTGGGGACACCCCCGAGCGACTTGGGGATACCCCCGAATGACTTTCGGCTGCCCGGAGGGGACGGCATAGTCGAAAAGCGGTAAGCCTTTATGGCTTACCGCTTTTACGCCGCGTATCTGTCCGCGGCGAGGTGCCGCTGGCACACCCGGAGGGATTCGAACCCCCGACCCTCTGGTTCGTAGCCAGATACTCTATCCAGCTGAGCTACGGGTGCGCATCTCCAACGAGCGTTACTA
>JAITKN010000066.1 GCA_031278415.1 Oscillospiraceae bacterium | reverse complement strand
ATTCCCCTAATATACAAGAAGCGTATCGCAAACGATATTACCTAGATTTTGTTGACACACTAACCATGGAAGAATTTGCCCACGCACTAGAAGAGCTTGACGCACAAAGTGGTAATTAGGATCAAAAAATGAAAGGAGCATAACCAATGGATTTGTATTTTGTTACGGCGGCGCTTATAATCGCAAGCGCGATCACATTCATTACCTTCAACAAGATTCAGGAGCACAATCAAAAGGGTTCCGTAAGCTCGGAGTTCCCGTCGCGCTATGCCGCGTCGGCAAACCGAGCGAAAACCTTGAAATTTCTGATTCCCGCGTTGCTGCTTGCGGCTTTGATAGGCACGGTAGCGGCTAAGGCGATCAGAGTAGTGGACAGCACGGAGGCGCTTGTTGTGCGCACATTCGGGAAAGTATCAAGCGTCAAGACCGCCGGATTGCAGTGTCTGAATCCGTATACGGAGACGGGCGCGACCTACGTATTGTCTACGCGCCAGGTCGATTTATCAATGGACGCGTACAGCAAGGACGCTCAGGCGCTGACTGTCTCGCTTACGACGCAGTATCAGCTTGATCGGGAGCGGCTTATGGATATTGCATCTCAGTACGGCAGTCAGACCACGCTTGAGGATAAGATAACCAAGATAATCGAGGCGCGTACAAAGGTGGCGTTTTCCCGCGACAGCGCGATGACAATTGTTGAAACGCGTGAGCAGCTGTCTCCGCGGGTCTTGTCGTTGGTGTCGGAGATTGAGGATATGTACTTCATAGAAATACTCAATCTTGAAATCGTTGACATTTCTTTTTCCGATGTATTTGAAAACGCGGTTGAGCAGAAGATGCTTGCCGAACAGGAGAAGCTGAAAGCGGAGTACGAAAAGGAGCAGGCGGAGATCAAAGCGGAGCAAGAGAAATCCGTGCGCACTACTCAGGCGGAAGCCGACCTGGAAGTCGCCCGCAAGAAGGCGGAGGCTACAGTCATAACGGCTCAGGCGGAAGCGGACGCGCTTAAAATACAGGCACAGCAGCTGAACAGTATGTCGCCGGAGCTTAGGGCATATATTCTGCAGCAGATGTTCTATGACAGTTGGGACGGAATTCTGCCGCGAATTATGTCCGGAGGAGACAGCGGTATGCTGATCGACCCATCGACGTTACTGGAATAGGACTTGACCATTGCGGATTGACGTAATTACGTTGTTTCCCGAGCAATTCAAAACTCTGTTGGACATAAGTATTATCGGTAAAGCTCAGGAACGCGGTCTGGTCGAGATAACCGCTTGGCAGCTTAGGGACTATACGCGGAACAAACAGAAGCAAGTGGACGATTACCCATACGGCGGCGGCGCGGGAATGATTCTGACCGCGCAGCCGCTTAAGTCCTGTTTAGACGCGATAACGGAGGTCCGCGGCGGCGAACATATTCATACCGTGCTTATGAGTCCCGCCGGTCAGCCCTTTACACAGGCGGACGCGCGGCGTTTGTCGGCAATGGAGCGGCTTGTGCTTGTCTGCGGACATTACGAGGGCTTAGACGAGCGCTTTGCGGAGTTATGCGCGGACGAGGAAATCTCCATTGGCGATTTCGTTCTGACAGGCGGGGAAATTCCCGCGCTTGCCGTTACGGACGCGATATGCCGCCTTGTGCCGGGCGTCCTGTCGGGTGAGGCGAGTTTCACGGGCGAGAGCCACTGGGACGGATTGCTGGAGTATCCGCAGTACACGCGTCCGGAAGTTTGGGAGGGCATCGCGGTTCCGGAGATTCTGCTTTCCGGCAACCACGCGAAAATCGAGGCGTGGCGGGAATATATGTCGCTTGCCCGAACAATAAAGAGGCGTCCGGATTTGTATGTCAGCCGCCGGAACAAGAATGAACGGGGGAGAAAATGAAAAACAATTTAACCGATGGCTCGGTTTGGAAGGTTCTGATACGGTTCACAATACCGTTTTTGCTCAGCGGAGTTTTTCAGGTTCTGTACGGAACGGTAGACATATATTTTTTAGGACATTTCGGCAGCGGCGCAAGTATATCCGGAGCGGCAAGCGCAAGTCAGGCAATGGGGATGGTCACGATGGCGTTTATGGGGCTGACGCTTGGCGGAACGGTTATAATCGGACATAGTGTCGGCGCGAAGGACGATGAAACCTCCGCAAAGGCGACCGGCAATATGGTTCTTATATTCGCGGGAATAGCTGTACTGTGTACGTGCATATTGGCTCTCGGTTCAGACGCGATTAACCGCGCAATGCAGGTACCCGACGAGGCGTTGGGCGAGGCGCGGAGCTATATGCTTATTTGCGGAATCGGCAGTACGTTCATAATGGGATATAATGTTGTAAGCGCGATTCTGCGCGGACTTGGTAATAGTAAGGCTCCGCTGTATTTCGTCGGAATCAGCTGTATAATCAATATAGCGCTCGACTATGTTTTTGTCGCGCTGCTTCATATGAACGCCGCCGGCGCGGCCATCGCCACGGTAATCTCTCAAGGACTCAGCCTTATCATTGCGCTGCTGTATATCCGGCGCGTAAAGCTTCCGTATCCGTTCGGGACGCGCCATCTTGCTCCTGACAGGAATATCATCAGGCGGATTTTGAAAATAGGGATACCGTCGGCACTGCAGCAGCTGCTTGTCAGCTTTTCGTTCAGTCTGATTACGGCTATCACGAACACGATGGGGATCGCGGCAAGCGCGGGCGCGGGCGTCGTCGGCAAGGCGGTAGATTTATGTATGATGATACCGGCGTCGTTCAGCAACTCCATAACGTCCGTTACGGCGCAGAACGTAGGTGCCGGGAAACCGGAGCGGGCACTGAAAAGCATGTGGTACGGAACGGTGTTCTCTCTGGTATTCGCGATTCCGTATACTCTTCTCGGGTCGCTGAAACCGGAGTGGATAATCGGATTGCTTTCCGACGAGGCGGCTGTAATCGAGCAAGGAGCGCGGTATCTGATCCCGTTCAGCTGGGATTGCATTTTGGTGAGCTTTGTGTTCTGTATGAACGGTTACTTTAACGGCTTGGGGAAAAGCATTTTCACGATGGCGCATAACATCAGCACAACATTTTTAGTGCGTATTCCGATCGTGTGGCTTATGAGCCGTCGAATAGCGGGCGCAACGCTTTTTGAGGTCGGCTTGGGAACACCCGCGGCGACATTCGTCAGCCTTGTAATCTGTTTTGCCTACTTGGGGATTATGAAGAGAAAGAGCGTTGAAGCTCACAAAACGAGTGAGAATCTTTTGAGCGGCGGCTGAGCCGGAGAATACGACCAAGGGAGATTTGTGAAAAAGTGCTATGACTAAAACATTACACAGTATTCTTCAAAAAGTACAAAAGCCGGCGCGATACGTTGGCGGAGAGTTCGGTGAAATCGTCAAACGCGGCGCCGAGGTTCGCTTCGCGCTCTGTTTCCCCGATATTTATGAAATCGGGATGTCTAATCTCGGTATGCAAATACTCTACAAGGTTATAAACGATCTGCCTTACGCAAGCTGTGAACGCTGTTTCGCGCCGTGGGTAGATATGGCGGCGGAGCTTCGGGCAGCTGATATGCGGCTGTTCGCGCTGGAGAGCGGAGCCGCGCTCGGCAGCTTCGATATCATAGGGTTTTCGCTTGGGTATGAGATGAGCTATCCTACTATGCTGTCTATGCTGGAGCTTGCGGGAATTGAGCCGTATGCGGACAAGCGCGGCGAGGACGCTCCTTTGATTATCGCGGGAGGCGCGTGTATAGCTAATCCGGAACCAATCGCGCCGTTTGCGGACTTGTGCGTCTACGGCGACGGGGAAGATGTCATCACGGAGCTTCTTGACCTCTACCGGGCGAAGTCCGGCAAGCGTGATTACCTATGCGCGGCGGCAAAACTTGACGGCGTTTATGTTCCGTCGCTTGGCAACGAGTACAAACGCCGCGCGGTTAAGGATTTGGATTCCGCGCCGTTTCCCGTACAACCCATTGTACCGAGTATGGAAGTCACCCACGACCGCGCGGTTATAGAAATAGCCAGAGGTTGCGGCAACGGGTGTAAGTTTTGCCAGGCGTGCTTCATCAACGCTCCGGTTCGCAGCAAAAGCGCGGACACTCTGGTCGATCAGGCAATCGCGCTGCTTAAACACACCGGAGCGCAGGAGCTTAATCTTGCCTCGCTTTCCGCCGGAGATTATCCTGAGCTTGGCGAGCTTGCCGAACGTTTACTTGACTACTGCGAGCCGCGTCATATTAATCTCTCCTTGCCGTCGCTCCGAGCCAACAGCTTCAGCCCGGAGTTAATGCGGCGTATAAGTCGAACGCGGCGCGGCGGACTTACATTCGCGCCGGAGGCAGGGTCACAACGATTACGCGACCACATAAACAAGAACCTCTCCGAAGAAGATATACTGTCCGCGTGCCGCGCCGCTTTCGAGGGCGGGCAGTCGTCGGTAAAGCTGTATTTTATGATCGGACTTCCTACGGAAACGGACGAGGACGTTCTGGCGATTGCCGACCTTGCCTTCGCGGTGGTCGGACAGTGGAAGCGGTTTGCGTCCGACAAGCGGCAAGCGCCGCGTATAACCGTCAGCGTCGCGTGTTTTGTTCCTAAGCCGCGTACGCCTTTCGCCGGTTTCGAGCAGAACAGCGTGGACGAGTTTACCCGAAAAATTAATCTGCTTCGCGATAAAGCGCGCGGCAACAAAAATATCAAGCTCAATTGGCATAACCCTCAGGTAAGCCGAGTGGAATGGATACTGGCTCAATCAGGGCGAGAAATCGCTCCGGCAATATTAGAAGTCGCCCGCCGCGCCGCGGGTCCGCACGCGTGGGACGAGTTTTTCGACTACGCGCTGTGGGAACGCGCCCTGTCAGATGTTTTGCAGCCGCGCTTATGCTCATAGCCGTCTGTGTATGCAACCTGTACAATAATTCACAAAATCCGCGCGGACGTCTAAAATACCGCCGCTCGACTGCTGCTCGCATACCCGCCTGATACCGTAATCCTCCGCCAAGATCTGCAAATAAAGTATCGATTCAAACAAGACCTAACCGGCAAACTTGGGATTTGTTACAAATTTATAACAAATCCTATTTGTCGGTAAATTTCTGTCAAAATTGCCAAATCACTCTTGACAATTACGAATAGGTATGTTAAACTAAATCAAGGAAAGGGGAGGTTGTCAGTGGGTAAAGTCATTTTATTTGCTTCGGGCAAAGGCGGAACCGGTAAAACTACCGCTGTTGCCGCAATAGGCTCCTACTTAACCTTGTCCGGTCATAGTGTAATTCGGATAGATGCCGACCCGTTGGGCGCGCTTGATTTGGCGTTAGGACTGCAGGATGCCGCTGTTGTTGACCTCGGCGACGCGGTCAGCGGAGTTGCGGCGATGTCCGAGGTTTTGACGCTCGGCGCGGACGGAGCAAGATTCGCGAAACTTGGCGCCGTACCGCCGAAGTTCTTCAACGCGCTGTTTGACAATCTGCGCAAACGCGCGGACTACATTCTGGCAGACGCGCCTGCCGGACAAGCCGATGATGAGGGGTATGCCGCGATTCCCGCCGATGCGCTGGTGCTGGTTGTAACCCCGGACGATGCCGCGTATCGCGCCGCAGCGAAGACGCGTGATGGGTTCGATGGCGTTGAGCCGTATCTGATAGTCAACCGCGTAAAGCCGCGCTTCCTGAAACACTTCCGCCGAACACTAGACGACGCGATAGACAATGTCGGCGCGAAACTGGTCGGCTGGGTACCTGAAGACGCGAGAGTAAAATATTCATTTGAGTCCGCTGTCCCGCTCGCACTCTACAAAAGCTCATACCCGCTAAGCGGCGCGCAAAAAGCTTTTCGGCAAATCGCGGAGCGTATTTCGCGCAATATTTGAGGTTGCGCGCCGCCGCGTATGTCGGCAATGTCCGCCGCAAATAACATCCAATAAATTACTAATCGGAGGTCAAGCAAATGTATATCGCTTTGATGGCACACGACAACAAAAAAGAACTGATGGCGCAATTTTGTATTGCGTACAAGTCTATTCTTGCTCAGCACGACTTGCGAGCTACAAGACGAACCGGAATTATGATTGCCGAGGCCGCCGCTTTGGACATTCAGTTTCTGCTGTCAGGAACACTCGGCGGACTTGAGCAGATCTCGTCTCAGGTTGCGTTCAATGAGCTTGACCTTGTTATGTTCTTCCTTGACCCGAAGAATCCTAAGTATTCGGAAGATTTAAGTCAAATCTCGCGAATGTGCGATGAATACTCGATCCCGTTTGCAACGAACGTTGCTACCGCTGAGGTGCTTATTCACGGGCTGGAGCGCGGCGACCTCGCTTGGCGCGACATTATCCGCAGAAGATAAATTCATACTAAACGACTGCCGCAGCGGACGAGCACCGGAACGGATTTTGACCCGCACATTCAGCGTCGCGGCCGTTACCGTCAGAAAGGATTGGAAAACTAAAAGCATATGAGCAGCACAGCGGAAAGAGTTGCTCCTAAAACCTTGCCCGGGTTTATGGAGCTTTTGCCTAACGAACAGATTTTATTCAATCAGCTTGCGGACACTATACGAAGTGTCTATGAGCGTTTCGGGTTTCTCCCCCTCGATACGCCCGTCATAGAATCGGCGGAGGTTCTTCTCGCCAAAACCGGCGGCGAAACCGAGAAGCAAATTTACAGTTTCAGCAAGGGCGACAGCAACCTCGCGCTGCGCTTCGATTTGACCGTGCCACTCGCCAAATATATCGCGCTTAACCGAAACAACTTGGCGTTTCCGTTCAGGCGCTACCAAATCGGCAAGGTGTACCGCGGCGAACGCCCTCAACAGGGCAGATTCAGAGAGTTCTACCAGTGCGACATAGACGTTATAGGCGACGGGGAACTGAGCGTACTGTATGACGCGGAAATGCCGAGCGTAATTTACTCCGCGTTCAGGGCGATGGGCTTCGCCGACTTCACAATAAGAATCAACAACCGCAAAATCCTGAACGGGCTGTTCGCTTCGCTGAACGCCTCCGATAAGGCGGCTGACATACTGCGCGTTATAGACAAAAAGGATAAAGTCGGCGGCGATTTGGTTGCCGACGAACTGAAAGCGATGGGACTCGCCCCGAATAACGTTGACACGATTATGAACTTCATATCGCTCTCCGGCGAGACCGACGACGTACTGCGCAACCTGAAGTCGATGAACATCGGCAATGAACTGTTCCAAACCGGAGTTTCGGAGTTAGAGCAAGTGGTTGACGGAATACAAATGTTCGGCGTTCCGCCCGCCGATTTCGCTATCGACCTCACAATCGCCAGAGGTTTAGATTACTACACCGGAACGGTGTACGAGACTTTTCTTAATCAGTACCGCGGTATAGGCAGCGTATGTTCCGGCGGCCGCTACGACAACCTTTCGGAGTTCTATACCGACAAGAAACTGCCCGGAGTCGGTATCTCGATAGGACTGACACGGCTGTTCTATCAACTGAACAAAATGAATCTGCTTACGCCGGAAAAACCCTCGGTTTCGGATGTCCTGATAATCCCGATGACAAGCGAACTCGGTATTTGTCTGCGCGCCGCGACGGAACTGAGAAATTACGGCATCAACGCGGAGGTCTATCTTGCGGATAAGAAAGCTAAGGCGAAGTTCAGCTACGCGGATAGATTAAAAATACCGTTTGCCGTGATTATCGGCGACGACGAGATAAGCTCCGGAAAGTACAGCTTGAAAAATCTGAATACAGGAGAGCAAAAGCTGATGAGTTTAGATGAAATTGCATCGGAGGTCAAAACGAAAAATGACTAAGCGTACATCATACTGCGGGGCGCTGCGTTCCGAACACATAGGCAGTAAGGCGCATCTTTACGGTTGGGCGGCTAAAACGCGCAACCTCGGCTCGCTGATTTTTATTGACCTCCGCGACAGAGCCGGTACGGTTCAGCTCGCCTTTGACGAGAATACCGCGCCGGAAGTGCTGGACGCCGCCAAGTCTGTGCGCTCGGAGTTCGTTTTAGAGGTTGTCGGCGTTGTGCGTAAACGTTCCGCTGAGAATCCGGATATTCCGACCGGAGATGTTGAAATCGCTGTCAGCGAACTGAAAATACTCGCCCGCAGTGAAACTCCTCCGTTTGAAATCTCCGACGACTGCAAGACCGCCGAGCAAATCCGAATGAAGCACCGATACCTCGATCTGCGCCGTCCGACCTTGCAAAACGCGCTGATTACGCGTCACAAAATCGCCAAGCTCACTCGCGACTATTTCGACGAACACGGCTTCATTGAGATCGAGACCCCGACTCTGATCAAATCCACGCCGGAGGGCGCAAGAGATTACCTTGTGCCCAGCCGCGTCCACAAGGGCAAGTTCTACGCGCTGCCGCAATCACCGCAGCTGTACAAGCAACTGACTATGGTTGCGGGCTTCGACCGCTACATTCAAATCGCGCGGTGCTATCGCGATGAGGATTTACGCGCCGATCGTCAGCCGGAATTTACCCAAATCGATATTGAAATGAGTTTTGCCGAACAAGAGGACATCCTGCGCCTTGCGGAGGGCTATATTCAGTGCTTGTTTAAGCGGACACTGAATATCGATATCGGCGCGATTCCCCGAATGACATACAAAGAAGCAATGGAGCGTTACGGCAGCGACAAGCCCGACCTGCGTTACGGTCTGGAAATCATTGACGCGGACGATCTCCTGCCCGGTACGAAAATGATTTGCGTGCCGTCCAAACTGCCGCGCAAGCAGGTCGACAAATTCAACGAACTGTTAAAAGGGATCGGCGGGAAAGGCGTTGTCACTCAGTCCGCGAAGTTCATTACCGACGAGCAGCGTTCGGAACTGTTCGCCCGCGCCGACGCGAACGACGGCGACGATGATCACACGCTGCTCCTGTCGCGCGATTCGCTCTCGCAAATCGGGTATCTGCGTACCGAACTCGCTAAGTCGCTCGATATAATACCCAAAGGCGTGTTCAAGCCGGTATGGATCTTGGAATTTCCGTTCTTTATTTGGGACGATGAGATCGGCGACTGGGTCGCGGCGCACCATCCGTTTACCGCGCCGCTTGACGAGTGCCTTCCGTATCTGGAAACGGATAAGGGCGCGGTCAGGGCGAAAGCCTATGACCTTGTGCTGAACGGTATTGAGATGTCCAGCGGCTCGATCCGTATTACCGACCCGGAACTCCAAGGCAGAATCTTCACGCTGCTCGGACTGACAGACGAGGAAGCCCGCCGAAAGTTCGGGTTCCTCCTCGACGCGTTTCGCTACGGCGTTCCGCCGCACGGCGGTATGGCGTTCGGGCTTGACCGCCTTGTAATGCAGCTTCTGGAGCGCGATTCACTGCGCGATGTAGTGGCGTTCCCGAAACTTCAAAACGCGTCCGAGCCGATGACTGACGCGCCGGACATTGTGGACGCCAAGCAGCTGAGCGACTTAGGAATAGATATGCGCTGAAAAAATATGTCAGCGCGTCGGCAAACGACTTCCAGCCACACGGAAGCGACTTCCAGCCACACGGAAGCGACTTCCGGCTACACGGAAGCGACTTCCAGCCACACGGAAGCGACTTCCAGCCACACG
>JAITKN010000095.1 GCA_031278415.1 Oscillospiraceae bacterium | reverse complement strand
TCGGTGTCTATTACGATGAGGTCCCACCCGTTCCCTTCCCGAACACGGCAGTTAAGCTCATCCGTGCCTACGATACTTGAGGGTTCCCCTCCGGAAAAATAGGTCGCCGCCGACATCTTTGTGAAAGATCCTCATCGAAGCGTATGCTTCGATGAGGAATATGAGCACCTTTAGCTCAGTTGGTAGAGCACCTGACTCTTAATCAGGGTGTCCAGGGTTCGAGTCCCTGAAGGTGTACCAGTACCGTGACGATGCGTTCACGGGCAATATAAAAACGCAAAGTCCTTATGTCTTGGCGTTTTTAGGTTGTTAGGAGGCATAAGCACCCTGTAATATATTGGTCGGATGGATCGCGTTGCGGTTTCCGGATGGAATAGGCGGTAAAAATTGCTCAGACGCGTGACTGCAGTTCGGGGCGGTTTGCGGTAATCGTGCCGGGCGAATTATCAGTCCGGTTCGCCGGACTGCCGGGTGTAACGTATGCTCACAAACTATGTCGAAAAAAAGGATGTCTTACAAGAAGAAAACACGTATAATTTGTATGAAAAAGCTCTTAAAGGTTTTTCTTGCGGTTGTGATTACGGCGGCGGTGCTGTATCTGTTCGTCCTGTTTGCGCCTGTTAAGGCTGTGGAGCGTCTGCGCAACCTATGGATAGAAACCGCTATGACCACCGGCGAGCATCAGTGGCTCGCGACCTATTTGTTTCCCGCGGCGCTGATCGACGATGTTATGTCACGCCAGGTCAACCCCGAAGTAATCAGCAACCCCGAGCTTATTGACATCCCCAAACCCGGTGGTGACGCTGTCGCCGCCGAACCCACGCCCTACGAAAGCAATGATGGGTCTTTGTCGCTTTATGATGAGTTGGGCAACGAAATAATTGTGGACGATCGCGATCAGGACATTCGTATTGTGGAAGTTAAAACCGCTGAATACGTTGGGCATTTACTATTTGTCAGTGACCCGGGGCGAATTGCGGTCGCAACTACTGACAAAAAGGACGTTAAGGGCGCGTTTATTAAGAATCTTGCCGCTCAGGTTGACGGAATCGCCGCAATCAACGCTAATGCTTTTGTAGACGACGGCGGATCCGGCAGCGGCGGTCAGATTATCGGTTGGACAGTTTCTGAGGGCGAAGAATGGGGCGGTATTACAGAGCGCGGCACATATACCTCAATGGGTTTCGACTATGACGGCAAACTGATTGTCGGCAACATTAGTGACTTCGGCAAATACAATATTAAAGAGCTTGTTCAATATCAGCCCGCGATGATTGCGGATGGCAAGCAGCTTGTCTCCGGAAGCGCGGGCTGGGGGATTCATCCGCGTACCGCCGTTGGGCAGAAAGCTGACGGAACGGTGATACTCGCGGTTATTGATGGGCGTCAGCCCGGATATTCACTCGGAACGACAATAGGAGAGCTTGCCGATTTGCTGTTTGCCTATGGTTGTGTTAATGCCGCTGCCTGTGACGGCGGAAGCAGTTCGATTTTGTATTACAACGGAGATATTATCGGAACTCCGTCCACTCCGCTTAAAGAAACCGGTCGTTATCTGCCTAACGCGATTGTAGTTAAGAAGAAACAGACGCTAACTGATTATTAAACTATTATAGTAGGAGAAATAAACCTTGAACAATCAAGATATGCGCCTTGCTGTGCTTATTGACGCGGATAATGTTCCGCGAAACAGCATAAAGGCGATTATGAAAGAAATCGCGGTGTACGGGAATCCGACCATAAAGCGCATTTACGGGGACTGGACCGGCCCGCACATCTCCGGTTGGAAGAATTCTCTGTTGGAACACGCTATTACTCCCATTCAGCAATACGGATATACCGTCGGCAAAAACAGTACTGACAGCGCAATGATAATTGACGCGATGGATATTCTGTACCGTGACAATGTTGACGGGTTTTGCATAATTTCCAGCGATAGTGATTTTACTCGGCTTGCGCTTCGTTTGCGCGAAGCTGGGATGAGAGTGTTCGGCTTCGGAGAAAGGAAAACCCCCAAGCCGTTCGTTGTTGCCTGCGATCGCTTCATCTACATTGAAGTAATACTTGATGCCGCAAATAAAGCAATTGAGCAGATAGCCGCCGAGCAAGCGGCGGCTGAACTGGCGGTCGCCAAAGCCGCCGCCCAGACAAAAACCGTTCGCAAGAAGACAAAGTCTGACAGCGAAGCTGAATTGAAGCTTAATCTGACCGCTTCTCCTCAAAACAGTTACAGCGATGTTGTTCCTGACGAGGTTGTAGAACTCATCATTGCGTCGCTTGCGGATATTGCCGACGACGATGGATTTGCCTTCCTCGGAGCGCTCGGTTCACTGCTTGGCAAGAAGCAGCCGGACTTTGACCCTCGAAACTACGGATTCGCAAAGCTCAGTTCCCTGATTGCGTCAATCC
Source organism: Oscillospiraceae bacterium (assembly GCA_031278415.1). GTDB lineage: Bacteria > Bacillota > Clostridia > Oscillospirales > Oscillospiraceae > JAISJH01. The sequence continues at coordinate 4,121 of JAITKN010000095.1, read as the reverse complement.
CTCGATTTGAAATTAAGTTTCGGGGCAGTAAAGACTCGTCCTCAAAGCAGTTGTATATCAAGGACAGACACGCGTAGGGACGCCGGCGGAGCGGACAATCAAACTGGCGGCGCGACATTATATCGCGGCGGTCAAGCAAGACGTTTCTTTGTTAAATTCGGCAAATAAATAATTTCCCCGAGAATAATCGCGTAAACTTATTTTACAAGTGACATCCGATAAACGATGATACCGGAGTTGGTTCGTTTAAGAGCGTGTTCCAGTAAACCGCTCTCGATGGAGATAAAATATTCGTGAATGTACATCAAACCATTGTACCGCACGCGGATATACTGACCGCCGTCGAACGAAATGTAATCAGCGGAGCGTATTTCAGCCGGGGAAACGTCCAAGAGATTTTCATATGTAGGGATTCGAGCGAGCAGGTCAATTTCGTCAGCGTTTTTTTCGGCGGCATCAAATGTTTCGCCGTTAATGGTCAGGGCGTTGTCTGAAAGGGTTACGTTCAGCGTTTCGGAGCTGCTGTCGCCGTCCCAGTAAAGCGTGACGCTATAAGTGCGGGAATAGCTTTTCGGGCGCGACAGGGACGCGACTACGCTTTGTACGTTTTGCGGCGTAAGCTCTACCAAACCCTCAAGTGCCGCGCTGTCAGCAGGCGACGCGGAGGGCAGCGGGTGTACGTTGAGAATATTGGGGTCGCCGTGAATCTCAATGGGCAAGAACAGCCATATAAGGAATGCGGCTATGCCGACAATCGGCAGAATGACCCACAACAGTCTATCTCTGAGGCTCATCGGATTCTCCCGGCAAATCGGGCTTAGACGCGTCCGCGGCATTACGGTCGTTTCGAGGCTTTTTGAAAACTTTAACCGCGACTACCGCCGCTATAAGCAAGACCAAAGCGAGCAAAAACGCTTTTACGCCGCCATCTGTGGTCATTACAACCGCTAACAATCCGAGTACCGCGCTTGCCCAATAGCATACGGCGACCGCCTGTTTTTGGGTCAGCCCCATATCAATCAGGCGGTGGTGCAAATGCCCGCGGTCACCATCCCACGGCTTCATTCCTTTGGCAAGGCGGCGGAACACCGCAAAAGTCTCATCGAAAATCGGCAAGGCAAGAATCAAGAACGGCACTACAAAACTCACAACCGCGTAGAACTTGAATACGCCAAGCACGGACATAGTAGCGAGCACATATCCGAGCGTAAGCGCGCCGGAATCGCCCATAAACAGCTTTGACGGATTCAGATTAAACGGCATAAATCCTATACACGCTCCGCATAATGCCGCCATAATCAGCGCGGAGTTGCCGTCAGACACTATCAGCGCCGTCACAACCATTGTCGCGCCGGAAATTCCGGATACACCTACCGCAAGACCATCTAAGCCGTCTATAAAGTTAACTGAGTTAGTAACCGCAAGAATCCAGATAATGGTGCATGGTACGGCAAGTATACCGAGCTCAATGAATTGCGCGTTCTGTATAAACAGCGCAAGCGGATTAGATACGCGCTCGACAACAACTCCGCCCCAAAACACGGCAATACTTGCCGCTCCGATTTGGGCAATGCCCTTAATCCACCATTTTAAGTCTATAATATCATCAATCGCCCCTGTTATTACAATAATGACCAATCCGATAAGTATACTTTGTACTTGGCGGTTCAGCTCGGCAAACAGCACTACGCTGACTACGAAGCCGAGGAAAATCGCAAGTCCGCCGATTCGAGACTTCGGAACGGTGTGCATTCTGCGCCCATCGCGATTGGGGTCGTCTACCGCGCCGATGGAAAAGGCAAATTTGTCAACAATCGGAGTAGCCGCGAAGCAAACCACCAGAGCGGCAACGAACGCGATTCCGACATTTACAAGCAGCGTTATGTCAAGAGTTATTTTCATAGCTGATTACCCCCGATTTATTTTGCGAGATACGCACTAATGCCATCGGCAAGCAATGTGATTCCGCTCTCTATTTGCTTCACCGAGGGTACGGAGTAGTTAAGACGGAAACCCGGGTTATGAACATCTTCGCTCACATCAAACGCCGCGCCGGGTACGATGGCGACTTTCTTCTCCGTCATTGACTCCGCAAGCGCGGAGCCGCTGTATCCGGCGGGTAAGTCGCACCACAGGAACAGTCCGCCGCCGGGACGAGTGTAAGTCACGCGCTTGTCGAAAAGCTCGTCCATTAACCTCAGCATAACCGCGCTCTTTTCAGCGTACAGTTCCGCGCACTTGGCAATATGCGCGTCTATATTGAAATCGCGCAGCCATTTGTAAATTGCGCGTTGGAACACTCCGTTAGTATGCACATCCTGAGTTTGCTTGGCAACGATCATCTTAGCGGAAATCCACTTAGGCGCGATGGAAAATCCAACGCGTATACCCGGCGCGACGATTTTGCTGAACGAACCGGCGAAAATCACATATCCGTCATCGTCAAGGCTTTTGATGGCAGGCGGAGGGGCTTCGCCGAATGACAGTTCAAAGTACGGGCTGTCTTCCAGAATCATAACATCGTATTTTTTCGCAAGCTCCAGCATCCGGAGTCGGCGTTCAGTCGGCAAAGTTGTTCCGCCCGGATTTTGAAATGTCGGGATAGTGTAAATCAGCTTGGCACGGGGTTCGGCTTTAAGTGCCGCTTCAAGCCTGTCGATAATCATACCCTCCCCGTCCATAGGTATTCCCACGAGTCTTGCGTTGTATGCGCGGAAAGTATTCAACGCGCCGATAAAGCTCGGAGTCTCGCAGATGATGGTATCGCCTTCGTTAAGCAGACTTTGCGCCGCAAGGTTGATTACCTGCTGACCGCCGGACGTGACAATGACATCGTCCGCTCCGGCGTTTACAAGCCCGTATTTCCCGCCGTAACGCGCCCTGATTACCTCCCGCAGCGGTTCATAGCCCTCCGTAACGCCGTATTGCAGGGCCGAGGTATCAATCGTGGAATCGCAAAGTTTTTTTAACGCGGAGACGTCAAAAGTTTCCGCGCTTGGATTCCCTGCCGCGAACGCGATAAAACTCGGGTCCGATGTGACCTTCAGGATTTCGCGCACCGCGCTGGGTCTGAGATTTGCCATCTTATCGGATACTGTTCTTGACACCGGTTTCCTCCTGTTTTCTGTTTTTTTGTTTATTATATCAGTCGATCCGCTAATTGTCAAGGCAAGTTGTAAAATGAATTGCCTGAACCGCAACTTGCCCGATGTCCGCGGCAAAAGCATTTACTTTTCGAGAGGCAAAATATAAAGATAATTTCCAATAATTGTAAATTCAAGGTCAGTGGAAATCGCAAAATCAAGTTAAGTTGAAGCTGTTTTGTCTGCTTCGGAACCGCGAAAAAAGTAAATGCTCTCGCCGGGTTTTGAGGTCAGAGCAATGCAAACAAGCAAGCAAGCAAGCGCCTTTGCCCTGACCCACAATCAGGCAGAAGCGCTTGCTTGTTACTGATCCGCTATCGTAAAAGGGATAAAAACACCGGGGGGTTTGAGCGCGTCACCGCATAAATGCGCGGAATTGCGCGATAATATTTACATATTTTGCAAGATCTTGGCGGAGAAATACGGCGTTCAGGCGGTATGCCGCGGCAATAATGCAGAACTCTACGAGACTTTCGTAGAACTCTACGAGACATTCGTAGAACTCTACGAGACTTTCGTAGAAGTCCACGAGACTTTCGTAGAAGTCCACGAGACATTCGTAGAAGTCCACGAGACATTCGTAGAAGTCCACGAGACATTCGTAGAAGTCCACGAGACATTCGTAGAACTCTACGAGACTTTCGTAGAAGTCCACGAGACCTTCGTAGAACTCAACGAGACATTCGTAGAAGTCCACGAGACTTTCGTAGAAGTCCACGAGACATTCGTAGAACTCTACGAGACATTCGTAGAACTCTACGAGACATTCGTAGAACTCTACGAGACATTCGTAGAAGTCCACGAGACATTCGTAGAAGTCCACGAGACTTTCGTAGAGTTTATGTTTGCCTCCGCCGCTGCCGTGTCGTGGCTGATTTAATTTTACTCGTTATTCGGTGATGAGGGCGCAGATGATTTTGGCGGCTTGGGCGCGTGTGGCGGAGTCGTTTGGTTTGAAGGATGAATCGGTGAAGCCCG
>JAITKN010000021.1 GCA_031278415.1 Oscillospiraceae bacterium | reverse complement strand
TGCCTCAAAAGGATTACCATTTGACTCAAAATGATTACCTTTTGACTAAAAAGGATTACCTATTGCCTTAAAAGGATTACCTTTTGCCTTAAAAGGATTACCTTTTGCCTTAAAAGGATAACAGCTAACGGCTAACGACTATCACCAGGCTGCCGTCTTCAACACGGATTGACGCGGTGTTATCGGTAAACTCGTTACTTACCCCGCACGGGAAATCCTCGGACAGCGCGGCGGAGTTAAGTTCATATTTAGCGCCCGCGATGCTTACGCCGCGGGCTTCTCCGCAACAAGCAAGCACAGAGAACATTCCGTGTCCGGCGATGTCAATCTGCCCATTCGTGATTATCGTAACGATTTCGCCGTCTGCGCGAAGGAAGCCTCTCGCTCCGCGGCGCGATAGCCACAGCAGGGTTTGAATATTGGCGAGCGTATGGTCGAGCCGTCCGCCGAGTCCGCCGTAGATGTAAAAGCATCTGTACCCGCGCTCAAAACCCTCCCGAACGGCGCGGAACATGTCTGTTTCGTCCTTTTCGCAAGGCAGAGTAAGTATTTCCGCACCTTCCGGTGGTTCGCGCAGGGAGTCGAAATCGCCGCATATTAAATCGGGATTCAGTCCGAACGCTCTCACTCGCGAAAGTCCGCCGTCCGCCGCAATTATGAAATCTCCCTCGCGCGCGTCAGGAACATCCTCCGCGCCGATGAACGGAGACGCGCCGAATATGTAACACGCCGCGCCGCTAGCCATTGGATTTACTCGGCAAAAGCGCAAGTGCCTTGATGTTGCCCAACGCAAGTACGCCAATCAGCGCGAGTGCGGCGTCCGGTACGCACCATGCCGCGTTGTAGGCAAGCGAGTACAGCCAGACAGGCCATCCATCCCACGCATATGCGCCGTAAATCAGCACTCCGGACAAAAAACTGCACAGCAGACGAAGCGCGCCCGTTACCGGTACCGCGAGTATAACCCCGGCGATTTTTGATTTAGCCGTTTTGTACAGCAGTCCGGCGAATCCGATGACCGCATACGCGAGCAAATAGTCCAACAACGCGCACCCTACCGCCGCCGCCGGAGAAACGGCGAGCGCATACGTCACGTTGCTCATTCCGAGTAACATCTGCGTAAATCCGTACACAAACGCGGTTCCAACGCCCCACGCGCTTCCGTGACGTATTGCCGCAAGCAGTACAGGTACTGTTGAGAACCACGATATTGTCCCGCCCATCGGCATGGATGGTCCGGGGATCAGCGACAGAACGAAACTTGCCGCCGCGAGTATTGCGCATTCCGCCAGTATCGCGGTCTTGGTCATTTTTGTTGGCTCGAACATAATAAAATACCTCCAATGTAAAAATACACAATGGGGGTACCAAAACGACAGAACAGCGTATACAAACGCAACTCAGTCCCTACGTCCGTGTTAACGGCATCAGGTTCAAAGGGTCACAGGTTTTACCTGAATCTCAGCCGGTTTGCGGAATTGCCGCCGGCTCCCCCGGAGTGTATTTATTAAATTACGCTCATAATACCATACATATGCGCCATCGTCAAGCGTTTTTTATAATTTTTATACGGGTTAATTGTAAACGTGAAGTGACAAGTAGAGATACACTTAAGGCTTACGCCCGCGTCCGCTCCGCATATACAGAATGACGCGTTCGACCCCTGCTTGCGGGTTCAATAGCGTATGCGGTTAACAAATCGCAAACTGTACGAGACCGCCAATTGGATTCCTAACTGCGGAATATTTTCTAACTGCAAAAGCGGTGATTACCTATTACCAACAGAAGCGGACGCGACCAAATCCATTTGCTTGTTGCGGTTGCCGGGTTGAAATAGTATATCGCGCCGCCGGTGGGATCCCATCCGTTCAAAGCGTCTCGCGCTGCCGTATACGCGCTGTCCGCGACGGGTTCATTAAACTGCCCGTCGTCAAGGCAGCTGAACGCGCCGGGCTGGTAGATAACTCCGCTCATTGTGTTTGGGAAGGACGGATGTTTTACTCGGTTAAGCACTACGGCTCCGACGGCGACCTGACCTTGGTATGGTTCACCGCGCGCCTCCGCGGAGATTAGCCGCGCAAGCAGATTGATCTGACTGCTTTGACTGCCGGATCCGCCGCCGTAGATGCTTTCCGCCGTCGTCGCGGGGTCGATTCCTATTGCCGCCAGAGTAGTGTTGCCCGCTATTCCGTCAGCGGTAAGACCGTTTTTCTTCTGAAACGCCTTGACGGCGGATACTGTTTCGGAACCGTAAATTCCGTCTACGGAGCCGCTGTAATATCCCCATTGCTTCAGTTTAGTCTGTATTTCCCGGACCGTATCACCGCTTGATCCTTGACGGAAAGCTACAGCGTCCGCGGAAACCGGAGATATATCCCGCGCAAGCAGAATGATCGAGATATTAAGAATAAAAATAATTGCTACGCCTAAACAAAACTTTCGCGTTCTTTTCATTTTGCGCTTTTCCTCGCTTGACAATAGTATAAAATTCGGATATAATGATTGTTACAAATGGTGAGCTTGTTTTCAACGGCTGATACTGATATTTTGAGGTAACTAAATGAAATTTAACCGTGATAATAAATACCTATTATGGGGAATAACGGCATTCCTTGTCATTGCCGCTTCGATTCTGTTCTTTATGCTGATTACGGCGTGGAGCAATTTGGCGGGTATATTTACTGCCGTAGGGAAAACGCTGAGTCCAATCGTTATCGGCATCGCGATAGCTTACTTGCTGTCTCCGATTTTGGACTTGCTGGAAAACTTGTTTTTGCGCCGAGTGTCCGCAAGGCTGATACCGAAGAATGAGAAGAAGGCGGCGACATTTTCACGCGCCGCCGCGACTACGCTGTCAGTCCTGATTTTTATCCTTTTCTTCGCGGGACTGATTGCGCTGGTTATTCCGAAGCTGGTTAACAGCGCTGAAAAGCTCGTGTCTAACTTAGACCGCTATGTCAACATCGCGGGCACTTGGGTTGCCGACTTCTTCAGCGCGGACAGCGAGATAGAAAGCGTTGTTAACACCATGCTGATTTCTGTGATGACCGGTATCGGCGATTGGGTTAAAGAGACCATCAAAGGTCAAAGCGAGTTTATTTTAATGAGCGTCGGATCGGGAGTGTTAGGGTTTGCGCGGACGCTTGTTAACTTCCTGATAGGTATTATCACTTCGGTTTATCTGCTGTACAACAAGGAGGTATTTCAACGTCAGATTAAGAGCTTCCTTACCGCGATACTGCCTCAGTCCGCAAATACGCGTGTAGTTAACATCGCGCGTGAGATTCACCACGTATTCGCCGGTTTCTTGATAGGTAAAATTATAGCGTCGCTGGCCGCGGGCGTAGTAACGGCAATATTTATGGCTATAACAAAAATGCCCTATGCCGCTCTGATTAGCGTTCTGATTGCCGTTACGAACGTGATTCCGTTTGTCGGGCCATTTATAGGCGCGATTCCTTCCGCGTTTTTGATTGCGTTGGAAAGTCCATTGCAGTGCTTGATATTCGTGGTGTTCATATTTGTTTTACAGCAGTTGGACGACAATATTTTAAGCGCGAAAATCCTTGGCGCGACGACCGGACTCAGCGGCTTTTGGGTCATATTTTCAATACTTATCGGCGGCGCGCTGTTCGGATTTGCCGGAATGTTGTTGGGCGTCCCGGTGTTTACTGTGATTTATAATTCAACAAGACGTGCGGTTGAGCGTCGCATAGAGAGTAAAAAAGCGAAAGCTGAAAATCCGCCGCCGCCTGTATAGCGAGTTTTGATACTCGAAGCCATTATCGTATAAGTTAAATGTTTACGGCGCAGTCTGCCCCGCGATAAGGACGCCGCGAGCGTCAAAGCCGCAGTTGTATGACAACTTGCTCCAACGGTCAAGCATAGCGATTCGCGCTTCACCCTCGACCGGATACGTTAGTGTGTTATTTATTTTGCAGGGTATCGCCTCGATGATTACTTCTCCGTCCGCTATGTGGACAAACAAAACTGCCGTTTCCGGGTTGCGGGCGTTAAACAGGAAGTTACCGAGACTGTAAATAATCGGCTTGCCGCCGTAGTATTCGAAGCTCTGCACTACGTGCGGATGCGCTCCGATTATTGCGTCTGCTCCGGCGTCAATCATCATCTTGGCGTGTTTGATTTGGTTGGATGTAGGCTGAAACTCACGCTCAATACCCCAGTGCATAAAGACGATTACAAAGTCGCAGATTTCTTTCGATTTCGTAATAAGAGTTCCGAGACGTTCTATCTCTGAGGTTTCCCGCGCGATGAACTGACCGGGATTTGTATCGCTTGAGCGCCAGTCCATGTATGACAAAATCTGGTTGGCGGCAAATACCGCGATTTTCTTTCCGCCGACCTCCGCGATATATGGCTCCGAGGCCTCCGTGACATTTTCACCCGCGCCAATCGGCGCTATTCCCGCGCCGCGAACGTTCTCAATAGTGTCAAAGAACGCGTCCCACCCGAAGTCGAGAGTATGATTATTCGCAAGCGATACCGCGTCCGTTCCGAGGTAATCCGTCAGCAGGGAAAGGTTTGCCGGAGGGCTTCGGAAGGTATAGCTTTTACCCGGAATCGCCGTGCCGCGCTCAGATACGGATGTTTCAAGGTTTACAAGGCATATCTCCGCGCCGCGCATACGTTCGGCAATTGTCGGGTCAAGTATCGACTCATACTCGCCGGACGCTATTTTCGCGCCGATTCGCCCGTCCGGAAGTACATCGCCGCCGACGGCAATAGTCACGACATTAAGCGGACGAGCTTCAAAAGCATCATAAAGGTCAAAGTTAAACCCCTGCCCTTTAAGCGCGGAAATGACCGCGTCCGAAACCTCATCCGCGCTTTCCGCCAACACATACGGTTTGGCTCCGAACGGCGCAAAGTCCGGATTCTCCGCGATGAATTCCTCAACCATAGCGAGAAATACCGAGTCCTCAGCGCGATCAATCCCGCTGCCGTCAAAGCGCGGGCGAAGTCCCGCCGCGTCAAGCGCGATTACAACCGGCTTCTTCCCGAACGGAACATCAGGGTTTTCGCCGTCAGCCGCCTTGTCCGCAAGGACATAACCGCCGTTGTAAAGCTCGGTCAGTTTCGCTTCAAACGCATTCGGAGTTACACAATTCCGCAAAATTACATCGCGGAATACTGATGTCTGAACGGCTTCGGTATCTGTTATCAGCGGTTGCAATACTACGAACTCAGCCGCCTGTGATTTATCATATGGGTACGGAGTGGGAGTCGCCGGCGGTAAGTCGTCAATTGTTTGCTCTCCATCCGGAAAATCCGATACTTTCACCGGAACTCCGAATAATACGAATGACGCAAGCGCAAGCATTATAATAGTTGACAATATCCGAACAAGTGTTTTCAAGCGGTTCCGACTCCCTTCGTCATTTGTAATGTTATTTTTATTATAGCGCAAAAATCTAAATTTGCCAATAGGCAATCGCGTATACGCCGCAAAAAATCGACACCATCCGGCTGGGCACAGCACATTGGAACCGCGCCCGAAAACGGGCCGACGATTATCCTATTGAAGTACACATCCCAATCGGCATCGTAAACGCTAATTATTCACCTGCTTTTCCACAACGCTGCCGCCGGCGTAGATTTCACGCAGCTTGGGTTTTTCGATTTTCCCGGTTGGATTACGCGGCACCGGAGCGAATATAATCTTGCGCGGACGCTTATAGCGAGGCAAGTCCGCGCAGAATGCCGTAATATCGCTCTCCGTACACTCCGCGCCCGGTCGGAGTTCAATTATCGCCGCCGCTATCTCACCGAGTCTGTCGTCGGGAAGCCCGATTACCGCAACATCCTTAATCGCGTCATTCCCGCGCAAAAAGTCCTCAATTTGTACGGGATAGAGATTTTCGCCGCCCGTGATAATTACGTCTTTCTTGCGGTCAACCAGAAATATGAAACCATCATCGTCCTCACGCGCCATATCACCGGTAATCAGCCAACCGTCATACAGTACCTCCGCCGTAGCCTGAGGATTCTTGTAATATTCTTTCATAACGCCATCCCCGCGAACGGCAAGCTCTCCGATTTCTCCGCGCTTAACGGTTTCGCGCATATCATTTACAATCTTTGCTTCCCACAAATAGCCCGCCTTGCCAATCGCGCCTACCTTATGAACATTGTCCACGCCGAGATGAACACAACCCGGCCCGATGCTCTCACTAAGCCCGTAGTTCGTGTCATAGGCGTGACGCGGGAATTGCCGCTTCCAGCGTTTTATCAGGCTCGGCGGAACCGGCTGCGCTCCGATATGCATCAGTCGCCAACGCGACAAGTCTTTGCCGGCAAGCTCAATGTCGCCGCGATCAATGGCGTCCAGAATATCCTGTGCCCACGGTACTAAAAGCCACACGATTGACGCTCGCTCGTTTGCCGCCGCGTCAATAATCCAAGTCGGTCTCGCGCCTTTCAGTATTACGCCTTTGCTTCCGGAAATCAAGCTGCCGAACCAATGCATCTTCGCGCCGGTGTGATACAACGGCGGAATACAGAGAAATACATCATCACGCGTCTGAGCGTGATGCGCCTGCTCCGCCTTACAAGCCGCCGTAAGGGCGCGATGGGTGTGCAAAATCGCTTTCGGGAAACCCGTAGTCCCGCTGCTGAAATAGATTGCGGCGTTGTCGTCCTCAGTCAGCGCGTATCCTAAATCCGGCTTTGACGGCAATTGTGCGGAGATTTCCTCCGCCGCGGAAACGCTGAATCCGGGACATTCACCCGCGCCGATGAATAGTGTCGGCACAGTACGGCCTTCCACTATAATATTTGCCGAACCATCCGCAGCCGCATACGGCTTGAGCCGGTCAATAAACTCCGCGCCGAAAAACAGCAATACTACATCCGCAAGGTCAAGGCAATAGGCAATTTCATCGGACGCATAGCGGAAGTTCAGCGGTACTGCCAGGCATCCCGCTTTAAGTATCCCGAAATATATAGGAAGCCATTCAAGACTGTTCATCATCAGAATCGCTATTTTGTCATCTTTGCGGCAGCCTTTGCAGATAAGCAGATTGGCAATGCGATTAGCCTCATCATCAAACTCTTTCCACGTCATCTCGCGCCGGTACGCGCCCGAGAACGGGTCAGAGACGACAAGCTCCGCCTCTTTCCAACCGCCGTCGGACTCCCATTTCTCGGGATTAAGTTCTACCAACGCGGGAGCGTCTGCCCAGAGACCGGCGTTACGCTCCAAAAAGTTCGTAATAATCATATGGTATCAATTCCCCTTTATTTCTTTAACGCAATAAATCATATCACAATTCGCCGCGATTGTCAATAGCTAATTTACGGCTTTAGCAAAATTTTCTGTTCTTGATAAGTATCTTAAAGTTGTAACAATTCAAAATTTGCTATTGATGTACATCAATCACACCGTATGATACGAGAATAGACCTCCTCGGAAACTGTGCCTAATTTCGTTGTCCTCCCTTGCGGTATCTATATACAGCGGCGGTCGTCCGCCTTATTATACGCAGTTTCCGAGGAGGTCTAATGTCAAAACATATACCGCCCTATTGCGCAAATACAACTTTTACCCGAGTAATGATTCGTGTTTATATAAAATGTGCTGTTTCTTATTTATTCTTTAAGCTTTCGTTGTATAAACCGGGGAAAGATTCCGTATAATAACCCATATGTTTCAGACAGCCGAAGAAAACTTAAACGCAATTGCCGCTATTTTCCGGGACGACAGCGATTTCGTCGCTCGAGAGTTTCAACTGCCGAGCGGAGGCAGCGGCGCAGTCGTATTCATAGATGGACTTGCTTCGCCCGAAATCATAAACGACTTTATACTTAAGCCGCTTATGAATGACGCGCCTATAAGCATCGGAGAAGCCGCCAAGCTCGACACTATCGAAAAAGCCGCGGAGGTCATACTTGACGGCGATACCGTTGTTTTCCTTGACGGATTCACTACTGCCGCCTATTTCAACACCAAGGGTTTCCCGAGCCGAACCATTTCGGAACCCCAGACTGAAACCGTTTTGCGCGGACCTCGCGAGGGCTTTACGGAGTCAATGCGCACCAATACAGCCTTACTGCGCCGCAAGCTCAAAACGCCCGACCTGCGGATAGAGTCGCTGAGAATGGGCAAACGCACACGCACTACCGTATGCCTTTGTTGGCTCGACAGCATTGCCGCTCCGGATTTAATTGACGAGGTACGCAAGCGCATTGACACCATCGATGTCGATGCCATACTCGGAAGTGGATACGTTGAGGAGTTCATTGAGGACGATCCGCTCTCTCCGTTCCAAACAATCGGATACAGCGAAAAACCGGACGTCGTCGCCGCGAAACTGTTAGAGGGACGATGCGCGCTCATCATAGACGGTACACCCTTTGCGCTGACTATGCCTTTTCTCTTTATTGAGAATTTTCAGTCCCCGGAGGACTATTCCATAAGACCGCTCTCCGCGTCATTTCTGCGCCTTATAAGAATTATTTCGTTTCCGGTAACGCTTACACTACCCGCGCTGTATGTCGCGCTCGTAAACTTTCATTCGGAACTTATTCCCACAGCATTACTTTACACCATAGCCGCGGCAAGCGAGGGAACTCCGTTCTCCGCCCCGTTGGAAACTGCCGTAATGCTGCTTATTTTTGAGATTCTTCGGGAGGCGGGAATACGGCTGCCTAAACCTACCGGGCAGGCAATAAGCATCGTCGGCGCTCTTGTTATGGGTCAAGCGGCTATCGAAGCGGGCATAGTCGGCGCTCCGGTAGTTATTATCATAGCTTTCTGCGCGGTGGCGAGCTTCGTCTCTCCGACCGTAAGCGACGCCGCCAACTTAATGCGTTGGGTACTGCTTCTGCTTGGAGCGACTATGGGCGGATTCGGCATACTGCTGGGAGTGTTATCCATATACATCCTGCTTGCGTCAACTCAGTCTTTCGGCGCGATGTACCTGCACCCTATCGCTCCGCTGTCATTAAAAGAGCTTGGGGACACAGTAGTAAGAATTCCTATGTGGATGCTTAAGACGCGCCCGTCCGCGCTACGACCTCAGGATAAAAATCGCCGGTCGGACGACCCTAAACCTGATTTCAGCGGAGGGATTTCTCCATACGGCGCGGAACAATAAGGAGGCAGGCTATGAAGAAATTATTAAAAATACTTTGCGCCGCCGTAACACTATGCGTAATCTTACTCTCGTTGGGCGGATGCTGGTCTGCAGACGAAATAAGTCACAAGGCGATAATTCTGGGTATCTCCGTTGACTTCGCGGACACCCCGGAAAAATACTTGGTTACCGCTCAAATTGCCCGGCCATCGCAGTTAAAAGCGTCCTCCGCAGACGGCGAAAACGCGTATATCAACATAAGTTCCGAGGGCGTAGGGGTTCAGGCTGCCTTGCACGGATTTGAGACACAACTCTCGCGGGAGATTTATACCGGTCATATGGAGCTTATTATTTTCAGCGAAGAAATAGCGCGAAGCGGTCTGACTCCGGTATTAGACTACTTCTATCGCTCCTCGGAAGCGCGTTTTTCCACTCCGGTAATAATAGCTGAAGGCAGGGCGGCGGATTTACTTGACATACAGGCGGATTTGGAGCAAATGCCGGTCAGCAGTATTCTGGGCACGATGTCTAATCAGGACTCGGACATAATTATGTCCGGGACGACCATGGGAGACCTGCTTCGCGAGATGGTAACGGAACACTCCGCCGTCACTCTCGCGCTCTTCCGCGTAAACGGCAAAAGAGCCGCTATGGAGAAAGCGGCGGTTATCAAAGGTGATAAGATGATCGGCAGTCTGACAATTGACCAAAAGCAATATGAACTGTTAGCCGGCGGTGAGTATGATGAAGGCGTTCAGGTGTGCAAAATCGCCGATGGCAAAGTAGCGTCGTTCCGCATTATGAAATGCGTTACGAAGCATAATCTGAAATATGAAAACGGGCAATTCAGCGCGGACATAAGTGTTAATATTACAGGGCAGATCTCAGGTATTACATTCGGCGGCGAGGAGTACACTATCCGGGCGCGTGAAGATCTTGAACAAATATTGCGCGATTTTATTACACGCGGAATAAATGATATGTTCAGCGCAACGAAAGAAATAAACGCCGATATTATAGGATTTAACGAAATGCTGCGCCGAAAGTATCCTCGAGACAGCAAATCCCTTTTGGAGAACTGGGATGATAATTACCGAAATTTCCCGATTAGTGTTTCGGTCGCCGCAACTCTCACCGGAACCGGCGCGGTAAGGGAGCGCGTAAAATGAGCAGCGTAAAAATTACAAAATGGCAGATGATATCCGTGGGCGTATGCTATATGATCGGCGCGATACTGCACCTGTCAGAGGTCAGCGCGACAGCGGGCAGGGACGCGTGGCTGATGCCTGTTGCGGGTTTGATAATGTTTGTTCCGACAGCGGCGATATATTGCCTGTTAGTTAAACTTCATCCGCAGAAGTGTCTGTATGAAATTAATGAACAGGCGTTGGGAAAAACTCTCGGAAAAGTTTTCACATTTTTGTATATGCTGTTCTTTTTCCACATCTGCACACTTAACACAATGCAGGCGGAAGCGTTCGTATCGGCGTATCTGCTTCCGGGAACGCCTGTAATTGTATGCGGTCTGATGATGACGGCTTTTTGCGCATTCGCGATATACAGAGGGCTGAGAGCAATCATTGTAATTCCATTCGCCTTCGGTATTGTATCCGGCGCGTATTTGCTATTTAATTTCCTGCAAAGCGTTCCGCAAATGCGTCCGGAGTTTTTGCGTCCGATGCTGGCTCAGGAACCGCGTGTATATCTGCATGCGGCTCATATAGAAGCTACTGTTATCTACGGCGAAATTATAGGGCTGCTTACTTTTGCGGGTATGTTGGAGAAGAAAACCAAGTTCTCCGTGTGCTTTATTATTACGATGATTATCTCCTGCCTGTATTTGATACTCGTTCACCTGAGAGAGCGCACACTGCTCGGCGACTTAACGCCGTATGTGTCCTTCCCGTCGTTTGGGGCAGTACGTATGATCGGCAACGTAACCGGTACGCTTTCGCGTGTAGAAAGTATTTACTCGCTGGTGATGATTGCGTTCAGTATATTCAGAGTGCTGATTACGCTTTGGGCGGTAATTACGGCACTAAAACAAGTATTCAACCTGCAAAGCTATACGTCGCTGATTATTCCCGCAGCCGCGCTCGCCGCGGTTTACAGTATGCGAATCTACGCTTCACCGAACGACAGTTACATTTACGGACTGAACACAACTCCCTTTGTATGGACTGTATTTACGTTTATTATGCCGCTGATCACTCTGGTATTTGCCGCCGCGCGCCGACTCTTAACAAAAATGCCCACGCCAAACACCTCACGCAAACTGCCGGAGCAAGGCGCGGAGCCAAGCGGCGCGGAGGGATTTTGACCATATGCTCATAGTTTTTATATTCTTCGGAATTATTACAATCTCGTCGCTGATAACGCCGATCAAAAACGGTCGCATAAAGGAGATAGCCATAATATGCGCTTTGATATCTATAGGCTTGTACTATGGAATACGTTTCGCTCAGGGCGAACCGGCGTGGTCGCCGCTGAACTCCCTTGAGGAGTGGATGATAAACAGCACTCCGTTTAACTATAACGCATAAGGCATTTGATACCGGTCGCTATCACTCGTCGTCGCGATACACAATGCGCTCCGCGCGTCTGCGAATCGCCTCACGGCGGCGTCTGCGCCGCGAGGCGGAAATACGCATCGCCAATATGCCCGTAAGCGCGGCGAGGACAATAAGGACAATAATCGCGACTTTAAGCCATAGCGCGTCAAGGGCTTCACCGGCTCGGTTCAGAACATACGCTCTGCGATCGAGCTCAACGCTTGTATTCGCGACAAGCGCAAACGGTCCGTAAGTTTTGCCGCCGTATGACAGCGTTAGTTCGCCGAGTTTCGCGCCGCGCTCAATAGGCGCGTCAACATCGTCCGCCGCTTCGGTATCATTTTCCGGAAGTATCAGCGCAATATTCTTTTCAAAGACTGTTTCAGGCTCGATTTCATTTGGCAAAATCAGCTTAAATCCCGTTTCGGGACGCAACATCAAAACATCCGTATCTTTACCGAGTTTCACATCTACGGTCTCAAGCAGATCCGAGGTCTTGACGATATCTTTATACTGAAAGTTAGCAAAAAACCATTCAAACATACGCTTTGTTTCCGTGAAGCTCTGCACCTGAAATACCCCGGGCTCGATTTGAATGTCAACCGCGCCGAGTACTACCGAAACTATGCTCATACTATTCTTGTTAACGCTTGAAATCAGGCAGTGACCCGCTTCCGCGCTGTTCCCGGATTTAAGTCCGATCGCGTCCGCGTAATAATACATAGGCGTTCCGGAACGCAGCAAATAATTTGTCGTGCGCAAGACGCGTTCCTCCGCCAAATTCGTCGCTTGAACAGTATATTTTTCCGAACTCGCGATTTTAACAAGTGACGGGTATTTGAGAACCTCCGCGGCGATAATCGCCAGGTC
>JAITKN010000151.1 GCA_031278415.1 Oscillospiraceae bacterium | reverse complement strand
CCACTTTTCAAGTGAGCGGTCGCTGTCGGCGAACAGGCAAAACGCCGTCGCTCCCATCGTATAGACATTCGTCACTTCGTCAATCACCGCACCATCTGTGCGTTCCTCCGGCGACACGAACCGCGTCGAACCCCACAAGCCCATTGAGCCGACATAAGGCGACTTTTGATAGAAATCTATATCACAAATCACCGTCCGCTCGTTCGCAAGGTCGTACATGATGCTGCCGTCATAGAAATCAATCGCAACATAGCCTCGTTCGGCAACATGAGCGTGAAACTCCATTATGTCGCCAAAGATATGCCTTTTCGTGTCAAGCGGCAATTCTTTGAACTTTATATAATCTTTGGGGTACATTCGTTGAGCGCAAATCGCGTCCACCCATTCGAAAACGAGAGCAAAACCGCCGCCGATTTCCTCCGCGCTTACAAACGTAATCAATGTCGGGTGCGCCAAGTCTCGATAGATTGGCGTAGTCGCTTTTAGTCGAGTAATAGCGTCCTCTGCGCCGCCTTTATACCGTTCAGTCGGAGCGCCCGCGAACTTGACGAAATAGCGCTTGCCGTCGTTGGCGGTCACGCCAAAGCAGATGTTGCCGCTGTCCTGATCGTCGAAAACCTTAAACACCTTACCATACTTGCGTAAAAACGATAAGTCAAACGCCGATTTTAACTTGAGCGGTACACCGTCAATGTATTGGATGTAAAAATCTTTCAGGTACCACGATGGCACGGGGTTTTGCATATTGTCAAACCAGTACAGTATGTCGGCAATCTGTCTATGCGCAAAGTCAATTTCCGATTGACCGTATGGTATTGACCACGGCAAAGCGTTCACGGCAATTACCGCCATGTAAAGGGATAGCAGTCTCCAGAAATCAGCGGGAGGCTCACCTTTAAAATAGCCGTGAATTTGTCCTGTGGCAAAGTGCGGACTGGTTTTTGCGCTGAATACAAGTCCGCTCATAGCATGATATGGCTCAACATTTCTGAACTGCTGAAAATCTATGATGCACAGCTTTTTATCAATCGTTAAAATCATGTTGCCGGGATGATAATCGTCATGGGTAAAACACGTTGGGCGATTATCCAATAAGTGTCGGTTTTCTTCTATGTGATGAATCAACAATTCATCGCCGTCAGAGGTTATGCCACAATTTTGATAGTTGCGAATATAGCCGTCTATCTTTTTGCCGTAGTTGTTTAGCCAATCATGAGAGGGTAGTGAAGCGAAAAGCGTCTGCATTTTCTTCAATATCTCACCCGCTTCCACGCCGAGCGAATATTGTTCCGCTTCGGTCAGCATCGGCAAAGCGGTCTCCGCGTCCTCTCCGTCAATCCACGTCAGCAGTTGGTAGACGCTTTTGCCGCCGTCGCAAACGCCGAAATCAATCGGTTGTTGCATAGGAACACCCTGAGCGGCGACCTTCTGCATCATATCAAATTCGGTCTTTTTATGGTCATATTCTGAAATGTCGGCTACACGGAGCAACAGCTTCTTGCCGTCAGTGGTTTCGACAGTATATTTCTTGTCGCTCGACCAACCTTTGTTGAGCGGCTCGATTTTTACAAACGTCGGGTATTGTGGTATGTCGGTCATTGTAATCCTCCTAAGCAGAACAGCACAATCGCTTGGGTGCTTGACCGGATTAGAAATCTGTGACACCCCTGCAATGAGACCATTATATCACATCCGGTCTTGAAAGTCACGTGCTTTTTCAACAACATTTTCATCGTTCATGTTCGAGCGTTACAACTCAGCTGCAGCGCGTATTATGCTCATTGGAGAACAAGTCAGTCGCCGGCAAACTATCAATGTGAGTCTTAAACGCGAATCTGAATCCGGGTCGATCGGATCGGGCGGCGGATTACGGGAAAAACCTATTCAATCACAACCAAGCGTTGATTGCGGAAAACGAAATGAGCGTCATCAAAACCGCGATTAAACAAGGCGTTTCCCCGCGTATCGCTGTGCGATCCGTGTTTGACGGGGTGTTGTTGCTATGTCGCGTAGGTGAGTAGTAACCGCACAAAAAATAAAATTTACAATTTGTTAAAAAAATGCTTGACAAGTCAAATGCGATGGTGTATACTGAGGTCAATCGTAAAATGGGAGATGAGATGAGTTCGGAAGACGAGCTGAAATTAGTCCGGCAAGCTAAAAGCGGCGATACTGTTGCGGAAGAAGCCCTGATACGCAGATACACGCGCTTGGTTGAAAGTTGCGCAAGGGCGTTTTATCCGCGGTATAGTGACACGGACGATTTGATCCAAGATGGTATGCTTGGACTTCTGTCCGCGATACGGAACTATGATCCTAAACGCGGAGCAAGCCTCAAAACTTTTGCCCTGCTGTGCGTCAGGCGGCGTATGTACTCTGCCCTGCGGCGATACTCCGGCAATGCGGAAAGTCTAACGGAGTCAGACGTGATAAGCGATGCTCCTACGCTTGAAGAGGAATATATCATTCGCGAGCGTAACTACGAGCTCCTGCGCGGTCTGGAGAACAGCATGTCCGATTTTGAGAAGCAGACGCTTGATTTGTACTTGGACGGATTAACGTACAACGAGATAGCTTCACGAATCGGCAAACCCGCTAAGTCGGTTGATAACGCGATTCAGCGGATAAGACGCAAAATTTCGCGTCTGCACGAGTAAGAGTTTTACCGCTGAAACTCAAATACCAATGGCGATACCGGCGAAAGCCGTGCGCAAATATTTTAAGACCCTAAAAGGGCAAGACCAAAGTGAGGAAACCACCATGTACCAAGACAAGACCCTAATCTGTAAAGACTGCGGCGAGGAATTCGTGTTCACAGCAGGCGAGCAAGAGTTTTACGCCGAAAAAGGCTTTATGAACGAGCCGCAGCGCTGTAAGACGTGCCGTGACCAAAAGAAAACCGCCGCGCGCGGTCCACGCACCTACTACACAACAACTTGCGCTCGTTGCGGACGCGAAGCTCGCGTTCCGTTTGAGCCCAAGACCGACCGACCGGTTCTTTGCAGCGATTGCTTCGCGGAAGACAGGGGACGCTAAACAGCTCTTTTTGAAATCTGAGGCTTAGCGAAGTCAAACAGCAGTAGGCAGGGCGGTTTTTCGTTCCGCGCCTACTGCTTCTTAGTTAAAAAATCTGCCTATAAAGTTCAGTTATGTAATCACGATTGATGAAAATGGCAAAAACGTGTTAACAGAAGTAAGCGGCGACTATTGGTTAACCTAGAACAGGAGGAAACTGAAATGACAGTATCACGCGATACACTTATTATTGATATGCTTCGCGCTTGCCCTAATTTGTCGGTGCTCGTTGGGCTTTTCGACGAAATCGGAATGCACTGCCTCGGCTGCCACTTATCGGAGGATGAGACCGTTGCCGAGGCTTGCGAAGTACACGGTGTAGATGTGGAATCGTTTTTGGCTCGCGTAAACGCGGCAATGCGGTTCGAGCTTACCAAGGACAGCACTATCGGCGATATTCTGCGATACGCGCCGGAGTGCGAACCGATATTCTACGCCTATGGTATGCACTGCCTCGGTTGTGAGATTTCTGAAAGCGAAACATTAGAGGAGGCCTGTGCCGCTCATCTTGTTGACGTTGATGAGATGCTCGACAAGATGCGCGAGGTCATTCTGGATTTTCAGGTACAAGACTGACAGTTGGTGAAGCCGCAGAGTTTCAATGAACTCTGCGGCTTCACTTTCGCATACGCTAAACCATTCTGGCAAGATCGTGCTTAAGCCGGCTGAGGATCCGCTTTTCAAGGCGTGAGATATAGCTTTGGCTAATACCCATAGCGTCCGCTACTTCTTTTTGAGTATACTCGCGCGATTTCCCAAGTCCGAAGCGCAGCTCGATAATTGCGCGTTCACGCTCTCCGAGTTTTTGCACGGCATCGAGGAGCATTTGACGTTCGCTGTCGTCCTCTAAGCCTCTGGTTACTACATCGTCTTCTGTGCCGAGTATTTCTGACAGCAACAGTTCGTTGCCGTCCCAATCAGTATTAAGAGGTTCGTCGAGGGAAATCTCAGTTTTCTGACGATGCGTTTTCCTGAGGAACATCAAGATTTCATTTTCGACGCAGCGCGAGGCGTATGTAGCGAGCTTGATATTTTTCTCCGGATTAAAGGCTCCCACCGACTTAATCAGACCTATAGCGCCGATCGATACGAGGTCTTCGAGCGGGATTCCGGTGTTTTCAAATCTGCGGGCGATGTATACTACTAATCGCAGGTTGCGCTCAATCAGCGTTTGTTTTGCGCGTTCACGCGTCTCCTCGCAAGTCAGACGGCTAATGCACTCCATTTCCTCATCGCGGCTTAAAGGCGGCGGCAGAGTGTCCGGACCTCCGATATAGAATACTCCGCCGGAAGCGCGGATTCCCAGTTTTTCAAGCAAGCGCTCCCACGCGATCCGTAACTGTGTCAGGCGAATTGATATTTTCATATGATACCTCCGTAAGCATTTATTTCATTTGGTGAGATGGCGAACCAGAGCGATTCCGCTCCGCTGATTCCGTCGGCTTTTGCCGCAAGCAGTAACCCTCCGCTTACTCCGACGGCATTGTAAGGGATTAGGCGGAAGCGCGGCGGCGCGGCGGCTAAGGCGTAGAATTTCTCCGCCGGCGACAATACGCTTTCGAGAATGCGTCGAGTATTCGCGCTGAACAAACTCTTTACCGCGCCGTAGTTGAGAATCGGCATAATTGTACCGTCCTTCGGGTCTCGAAGCCCGTTACCGCTGTCATTCAGAACGGTTACGGCGCATTGTGAACCATTAAGCGATATTTTCAGCGTGACAGTACGCGGTGAGGCGCGCGCCTTCCGCGAATCCGTAAACCTGAACACGCATGTAATCACGGCATAAGCCGCGGCGACTGTAAGCAGCACCGACTTGAAACTTACGCTCCCGACAAGCAGCGAGGCGCCGGCGAAGCAGGCGGACAACGCGAATAAGATTATCGTAAGCCGCCCGAAATTACGCTCGCCGCCGAACGCAATGAGCGCGAGCAGCACTCCGAACGCTATTCTTACAGGCATAGATCCGATGAACTCCGGAGCGTGCGGAAGCGCGGTTACAACCGCGTAGGCGGCACCCGTCGCCGCCGCCAACAGAAAGCGCATACGCCGAACCCTAATCGCGCTCAGTTTGGCGGTCGCCGCGATAAGCAGATAGTTAACCATCAGGTTTATTATAAAAAATGAATCTATATAAATGACTTGCATAGTCTGAATATAACACATCGGAATTACAAAAAAAGGGGAAACAAGCACTATGAAAAAACCTTTTGCCAACGCGCGAAAGTTAGAGGAGATCGCATGTGAGTTCGGCACGCCTTTTCACCTATACGATGAGTCGGGAATACGCCGAAACGCTCGGGCACTGCGCAAGGCGTTCGCGTGGAACAGCGGTTTTAAGGAATACTTCGCGGTTAAGGCTACGCCTAATCCTTCGATACTGGAGATACTTAAGGAGGAAGGCTGCGGCGTTGATTGCAGTTCCTACACGGAACTTATGCTGGCGGAGCGTTCGGACTTCTACGGCGCGGATATTATGTTCAGCAGCAACGCGACGCCGGAAGAAGATTTCCGGCTTGCCGCGAAACTCGACGCTACAATCAACCTTGACGACATTACGCACATAGACGTTCTCAAACAGGCAATCGGATACATACCGGAAACCATAAGCTGCCGCTATAATCCGGGCGGCATTATGGAGCTTTCTAACGGCGTTATGGACAATCCGGGCGACGCGAAGTACGGCTTTACCTACGCGCAGCTTGCCGAGGGTTTCAGGCGGCTCAAATCGCTCGGCGTGAAGACCTTCGGGCTGCACAGCTTCTTAGTCAGCAACGCGCTTACGGAGCTTTACTATCCGCAGCTTGCCGAGGTTCTGTTCAAGACCGCGGTTCGACTGAGCGAGGATACGGGCTGCCGCGTAAAATTTATAAATCTCTCCGGCGGAATCGGAATCCCTTATCGACCGGAGCAAAAGGCTGTGGACATTGATAATGTCGGCGAGGGAGTTCGGCAAATGTACGAAAACATCCTTATTCCGGCAGGAATGGGTGACGCGGCCGTATTTACGGAACTCGGCCGCTATATGCTCGCGCCGTACGGCTGCCTTGTCGCGACCGCGCTTCGGGAAAAACACATATACAAGGAATATATAGGGCTTGACGCCTGCGCCGCGGATTTAATGCGTCCCGCTATGTACGGCGCCTATCACCACATCACCGTCAACGGCAAGGAGAATGATCCGGCGATTAAAAAGTACGACATTACGGGTTCATTGTGCGAAAACAATGACAAGTTCGCCATAGACAGAATGCTTCCGGAGATTACGCCCGGCGACCTGATTATCATTCACGACACCGGCGCGCACGGATATGCTATGGGTTATAACTATAACGGCAAACTGAAATCCAAAGAGCTTCTTCTGCGCGAGGACGGGTCCGTGGAGTTGATCCGACGCGCCGAAACTCCGGACGACTATTTCGCGACACTGAATTTCTGAACTCGGCCGGTATCTCCGGAGCACCCATCCCATCGGCGGAAAGTCGCTCGAATGTACCTGCGAGCGATAATTAAGCACTTGAGCGCGGCAATTATCCGGCTAAATGCGATAATTAGCTAGCTAAATGCGATAATTAGCTAGCTAAATGTGATAATTAGCTAGCTAAATGCGATAATTAGCTAGCTAAATGTGATAATTAGCTAGCTAAATGTGATAATTAGCTAGCTAAATGCGACAGTTAGCTAGCTAAATGCGATAATTAGCTAGCTAAATGCGACAGTTAGCTAGCTAAATGCGATAATTAGCTAGCTAAATGCGACAGTTAGCTAGCTAAATGCGATAATTAGCTACATAAATGCGACAGTTAGCT
>JAITKN010000086.1 GCA_031278415.1 Oscillospiraceae bacterium | reverse complement strand
CTCCGAAACGCCGATTTCGGAAGGAAGCGTCAAAGTGTCGCCTCGAAAATGTATATGTGTTCCCTCGATTCCCGCTGCTTGGACATCGCGCTCAAAAAGTAAATGCTTTTGCCGTGGCGGAATGAGAATTCGGGATTGACAAACGTGAGATGTTATGGTAAAGTAACAGTAAATTATAATCCATAGGAGATAAAAAAATGTCATACAAAATTACGCGCAAAGACGAGGCCTATAAATATGAGGCCGCAAAGCACTTTGATGTTCGCACAACGCGCCTGTGCGACCCTTCGGATGTCAACGATGGCGTTATGACAGTCGGGCTTAGCCATTTTCTGCCGGGCGGCGGGTGCGAATACGGCAGCAACATTTGGGAAAGCGTTTACTATATCATTGAGGGCAAGATGACTCTCACGGTCGCTAATGATGAGGGGCTTGAGCAGGTAACGGTTTTGAATAAAGGCGACGCGTTCCATTGCGGTCCGGGGACGCCAAAGTCTGTTATAAATACCGGCAGCGAGAGCAGTCAAATGCTTGTCGTGTTGTATAAGAAACCATCGGAATAAAACCTCTCGCCGACGCGTCCGCGAGAGCGTCGTGAGGCTTACGGTTCGCAGCGTTGGCATTTCTGTAAATTATCGAAAAAGACGCAAAAGCTTCTTGACAAAACCGCGAATAGAGATATAATCCGAGGAAAGCAAAAAAGAGCGGATACGGCAAGGCGGGGGAACTCAGCGAAAGCGGAACGCCGGATCCCAAGCCGCAACGCAGGACTTTGACCGAGATTGATGCCGAAAAATCGAAGAGAAGGTTAAACGAGTGAATGGCTATCCGATGACTGAATATATGTCTGTAAAAGAAACTGCCGTCGCATGGGGAATTTCCGAACGGCGCGTACATAAGCTTTGCGAGGATGGGAAAATAGCGGGAATCGCGCGCTTAGGCCGCGCTTGGGGGATTCCCGCGCAAACACCTAAGCCTCCCGATGGGCGTAGGTGTCGGGTTGGGTTAAGCGATACTAACAATACGGAAATCAGTATATTTGACAATTTCCGCGTACCGGACGCGACTCTGCTGTTCCGCAAGGAAAGCTGTTTAGTTTACCGACTTGAAAACGCTGCCGATACCGGAATTGTCACGATATACGATGTATTTCCGGGTGTGGTACTGTGTTACAATGATCTGCATTTGCGGAAGATCAACGGACGTGATAATCCGAACGCGCCGCTTGGCGCTGATATGCTTGTCGTCAATCATTGCCGAGAGGGGCGGCTTGAGGTCGAGTTCCGGGGCGGCGAGCGCGGGTATCTCGGAGCGGGCGATTGGGTGGTGAGCAATATGCCCGCGCCGCTGAAATCCTTATCTTTTCCGCTGTCGCATTACCATGGTATTTCTATACAAATAGACATTTCGCAAGCCGCGAAAACCATTGAAGATGTTTGTAAGGCGCTGCGCATATCGCAAATTGACTTGCGGCAAATAAAGGCAAACTTGCCGGGAAAGCATCCGTATTTTCTTACCGGAGGGACAAGCGCCGTCGCGCGCATATTTGCCGAGTTTTACAACGCGCCGCCCGAATCGAAAGAGAATCATATCCGCCTGAAACTTGTTGAATTGCTTCTGTTTTTAAGCGCCGCTGAGCCGGAGCCGCCGAGTGAACAGCGGTATTTCCGCAAAATTTATGTCGAGGCGGTCAAGGCGTTACGCGACTATATAACAGAAAATTCAGACAGTCAATTCACGCTGCCGGAGTTGTCTAAACGCTTTGACATTCCGCTGACGGCGATGAAATCATGCTTCAAGGCGATATTCGGAATGCCTATATGTAAGTATTTGCGCGAGTATCGCCTACACGCGGCGGCGGCAATGCTGCGTGAGACCGACGAACCGATTGCCGAAATCGCCGCGCGGGTCGGGTATGACAGTCACACAAAATTTACGGCGGCTTTCCGCGCGTACTTTCACGCAACGCCTTTGGAATTCCGAAAAACCGCTGTCCGCTTGGAATAGTTTGTGTCCTATTCGGCTAACACTACCGCGCTGATCTATGATAGAATGCGGAAGGTTAGGTTTTTCTTACGCAAAGAAAAGGTTAAATGGGCTTCCGATGGAGCGCGGAAAGATTGCCGAATCGAAAACATACCGCAATCGTGCGCTAATAAAGAACCCGCTTTGTTCGATGTTTGGGTAGTCGGATGGGTTGTGTTTGGCTTTGACAGTAAGTTAGCGGTTGATAATCATCCTGCCGTATGAATAATATAACATGTTTTATTGGGAGGTTCTTATGAACACAAGTAAATTGAAAGCGAGAGACCTAATCACAACCGGAATTTTTTCGATGTTGTTTTTCGCTGTGGTTTTTATCTTCGCGATGGCATTTTCGTCAATACCGTTGCTGTCGCCGTTTATTGTCTGCGCGGACGCGATTTTCGGCGGCGTTATTTTCCTGTACTTAGCGACAAAAGTACGCAAATTCGGCGCGGTTACCATTATGAGTTTCATTATCGGGCTGATAATGTGTCTTGCCGGGCATTTTTGGCCTTGTATTGTTTTCGGAGCGGTATTCGGACTGCTTGCGGATTTTCTCTGCTCACGAGGCGAGTACAAGAAATTCGGTTGGAACACGGCGGGATACGCGGCAATGATGCTTGGACTTGCGCTGGATGGTTATAGTCCTATGCTGTTTTTTGAAAACGCGTTTCGGGAAACGAGGCTTGAAATGGGTATGTCAGCCGAACTGATTCAGAACATACTCGACATAATCCACGGTCCGCTGATTATCGCGGCATTTGCGGGTACTGTGGTATTCTCTGTGATCGGGGCGTTTATCGGCAAAGCGCTTTTGAAAAAGCACTTCGTAAAGGCCGGACTGCTGTGAAACTGCGCCTTGACCCGCGCGCCAAGCTCGCCGTTTTGGTGCTGGTCAACATCTTCATTCTCACCTCGCCCGATCTGCGCACAGAGGCGGCGGGCGTTGCGCTCGTGGCGCTTACGGTGTTGGCGATGGGCTCTGTGAAATCCTTCGTCAAGGCGGTGCTGATTTACGCGGGGATGCTGGCCGTGCTTTCTTTTTGCGGCATGTTCCCGAACAATATGC
>JAITKN010000068.1 GCA_031278415.1 Oscillospiraceae bacterium | reverse complement strand
CAAATCACGCAATCCGCAAAAATTACCCAATATCGCAATTGTCAGCACATCGCCTACCTTGTAATAATACCCGTTGTACTTCCTCATAACATTCGTCAATAAAAAAACGCTTGACAAGCGCACAAGACCGTGTTACAATGAGTAGGCTTAAGCGCGTAGTTGATTGCGTTTAGGGGGAAGCAGGAAGCTCCGCTGACCTACGACAACCGGTATATGAGCTTCTGATACGAAAGGAGGATTTCCCAAATGGACTTGGTTCAAACACTTGCCAAGCAATATATGAAACCGGAACTTCCGGAATTTGGCATAGGCGACAGCGTTCGCGTAAATGTCAAGGTGAAAGAAGGTGTCCGCGAGCGAATTCAGGCATTCGACGGAGTTGTTATCGCCCGCAAACACGGCGGCGTAAGCGAAACCATCACGGTGCGGCGGGTTTCCCACAATGTAGGCTGCGAGAAAATATTTCCGCTGCACAGCCCGAATATTGTGGACATTCAGGTTATGCGGCGAGCTAAGGTACGGCGCGCCAAACTCTATTATTTGCGTAAATTGTCAGGCAAAGCGGCTAAGCTTAAAGAGAAACTGTAAGGATCGGCGGTCGCTTTGACCGCCTTTCTTGTTTCGGAATTTTATATCAGCCGCCATATTCAGTTTATTTTCGTGAGAATTCTACAGAGGTTACGTATTGAATACTACAAACACAGCGGAGAAATATCCGCGCAAGACAGAAGCGTTCGGCAATGCTTTCGCGTGGCTGCACAGCATGGTTTATGCTTGGGTAATTTGTATTTTCCTGTTTACTTTTGCCGGTCGGCATATCACCGTTAACGGAACTTCAATGATACCGACGCTCCACGACCGCGACCACCTGATCATTTCCGACTTCATCTATACGCCTAAGCACGGGGATGTAGTCGTGGTTCGCAAGCTGACGTTCAACGACGAACCTATCGTGAAACGTATTATCGCGATGGAGGGGCAAACAGTCGATATTGACTTTGACACCGGCACGGTATACGTGGACGGCGTTGAATTAGACGAGCCTTACATAAATGAGCGGATGGAGCGCACGTATACGACGATTGAATTCCCGCTTACGGTTCCGGAGTCCCATATCTTCGTTATGGGCGATAACCGCAATCGCAGCGCGGACAGCCGCGACCCGCGAATCGGGTTGATTGACGAGGCGGATATTCTCGGCAAGGCATACGTGATTATTTGGCCTATTAAAAACATCAGACTGCTATGATAACATGGTTTCCCGGGCATATGGCGAAAGCTCGGAGAATGATTGAATCGCAGTCGTCAGGAATGGATATTATATGCGAGGTAGCGGACGCGAGGATTCCGCTGTCGAGCCGCAATCCCGATTTGGATAAACTCACGTCCGGCAAACCGAGATTGATTATTTTGAACAGGATCGACCTTGCGGACCCGTCTGAGACGGCGCGATGGACAGCCGCGCTCAAAGCCGGCGGCTCCGCCGTTTTGGAGTGCGACGCGAAATCCGGCAAGGGAATCGATAGATTTGAAGCGTCTGTACGTGCCGTTCTGGCGGATAAAATAGCTAAGCGGGAGGAGCGCGGAATGGGCGGCCGCCCTATCAGGGCGATGGTTGCCGGTATCCCAAATGTCGGAAAATCAAGCTTTATTAACAAGGCAGCAAAGCGCAAAGCGGCTATCGCGTCCGATCGTCCCGGAGTTACAAGAGGTCGGCAATGGGTCGCTGCGGGAAACGGTTTGGAGCTGTTAGACACGCCCGGGATTCTATGGCCGAAGATTGAGCGCGAATGGCAGGGCGAGAACCTGGCCTTTACCGGAGCGATTAAGGATACGGTTACGGACGTTGAGACTATTGCGGGCAAACTGTTGGCACGTTTAGAGCAAACATATCCGGAGCTTTTAGTCAGGCGGTATAAACTGGATTTCGGCGGCGCGGATGAGAATCCTGAAGCGCGCGGGTACGGACTGCTTACTCAGGCGGCGCGGAACCGCGGCTTTAAGATTTCCGGCGGCGAGGCTGATACGCTCAGAATGGCGAATGTCGCGCTCGATGAATTTCGCGCAGGGGCAATAGGGCGGGTAACATTAGAGACAGTACCATAAGGCAATACACGTAATTAGGAGATAAGAAAAATGGGTCGTGAAGTTACTCCGATGATGCGGCAATATAACGAGCTGAAGCAGCAAGCCGAAGGCTGTATTCTTTTTTTCCGGCTCGGCGACTTTTATGAGATGTTCGGGGATGACGCCGTTCTGGTATCGCGTGAGTTATCGCTTACGCTTACGACCCGCGATAAGTATGCCGAATCAGATGAAGACCGCACGATGATGTGCGGCGTGCCCTATCACTCTGCGGAGAGCTATATAGCGCGTCTGCTGAAAAAGGGCTATAAGGTCGCGGTTTCGGAGCAGATGGAAGATCCCGCGTCGGCGAAAGGGCTGGTATCCAGAGAGATTACCCGCGTGATTACGCCCGGCACAGTAACAGAGCCGTCAATGCTGGACGATCGTCGGTCCAACTACATCGCGTCCGTATGGATAAACACGGATGCCGACGCGGAAGACGGCGCGGCGGTTTGCTTCTGCGATGTCTCAACCGGTCAGACCGGCGCGGCAAGATTTTCCGGCGCGGCGGCTGATGAGCATATTCTGAATGAGTTGGTACGCTATCAGCCCGCCGAAATTATACTTTCGTCCGGCGCGGCGGAGAATTTTAACGTAAAGTATTTTCTTTCCAAAAGCAACTGCGCGCTTGCGAGAACGGATTCGGGGGTTTTTGAGCTTGAGCGTTGCCGCGCGATTTGTATACGTCACTTTACATATGAGGGCGTTGCGGCGGACAGAGAATTTCTCGACCCGGTACTTTTGAAAGCGGCGGGCGCGTTGCTGAACTACCTTGAAGACACTCGAAAAAGCGATTTAGCGTACATTTCTTCGCTGTCGGTATACACTACCGGGCAGTATATGGAGTTGGATTTAGCGACGCGCAAGAACCTTGAGCTTACGGAGACACTTCGCTCTGGCGATAAACGCGGCTCTTTGCTGTGGACAATTGACAAGACCAAGACCTCAATGGGCGGACGTATGCTGCGCAACTGGTTAGAGAAGCCGCTGTTGAGCGCGGCTCTTATTCGCCGACGGCTGAACGCTGTGGAAGAGCTTACGCGCAGTACGCTCGCGCATGGTGAAATCACGCGCCTGTTGAAAGGCATAGACGATATGGAAAGGCTCGCGACCCGTGCGGCATACGGAGCGGCAAACGCGCGCGACTTGTACGCTTTGGCGGCGTCCGCTGAGGTTTTGCCGGAACTCAAACGATTGCTCGCTCCGATGAAAAGCGCGATGCTTTCGGAAATCTCCAAGGTAAACGACCTGCAGGATATGAGGAATCAAATTCTCACCGCCATTACGGATTCACCTCCGTTCAGCGTGCGCGAGGGCGGCTTTATCCGGAACGGATACAACGCGGAAGTAGACCGATTGCGGCTGCTCACAGACGATTCTAAATCGGCGCTTGCGCAGATAGAGACTCGGGAGAGGGAGCGAACTAACCTCAAGTTGAAAGTCGGTTACACGCGTGTTTTCGGTTACTATATAGAGGTCAGGCTCTCGGACTGCGAAAGGGTTCCCGATAACTATATCCGCAAACAGACGCTTACGAACGCGGAGCGGTTTATCACGCCGGAACTGAGGCGTCTTGAAAGCGAGGTGCTGTCGGCTAAAGATAAGCTTCAAGCGCTGGAATACGAACTTTTCCGCGAGCTGCTGACCGACATTGCGGCTAAGGCGGATACTGTACGGGAAGCCGCCAAAGACCTTGCATCACTTGACGCGCTGTGCAGTCTTGCTGAGGTCGCCGCGGAATACGGATATTGCATGCCGGAAGTGGACGTATCCGATACGCTGAGCATTACAGACGGGCGTCACCCCGTGGTTGAGCGTACTCAATCCGATACGCTGTTTGTCCCCAATGACACATACCTTAACGGCGGTGACAACCGCGCCGTAATTATCACCGGTCCGAATATGGCGGGCAAGTCGACCTTTATGCGTCAGACCGCGCTGATTGTATTGCTTGCGCAAATAGGGAGTTTTGTACCGGCGAAATCCGCTATTATAGGGATACGCGACCGCATATTTACGCGCATCGGCGCAAGCGACGATCTTGCGGGCGGGCAGAGTACATTTATGGTGGAGATGGCGGAAGTTGCGTCGATCCTGCGTAGTGCCACGGAACGTTCCCTGATCATACTTGACGAAATCGGGCGCGGGACGTCCACCTACGACGGTATGGCGATCGCCCGCGCTACGCTGGAATTCTGCCTCGATAAGTCTAACGGCGGCATCGGCGCAATGACGATGTTCAGTACGCACTATCACGAACTTGCGGCGCTCGAAAGCGAGCTTGCCGGTGTCCGAAACTTCCAGATGTCCGTGAAGAAGCGCGGAGAAGAGATTGTGTTTCTGCGCCGCGTTATTCCCGGCGGCGCGGACAGAAGTTACGGCGTAGAGGTCGCGAAGCTCGCCGGACTTCCGGAGCGCGTAATCAGGCGCGGACGGGCGTTGCTGAAAGAACTGGAATCGCGCCCAAGCACATTGCAAACGGCACTTCCGGTTAACGATGAAGCCGAGGACGAGCAAATTTCGCTTGAATCGGTCGTTCGCGACGCCGTAATAGACAAACTGCGCTCCGCAGAGTTGAACACACTTTCGCCTATCGAAGCGATGAATCTGTTGCACGAATTGAAGCAGACACTTGAATGAGGAGATTATGAAACGCTCTGAAATTAACAAAATCCTGACGGACGCATACGCGTTCATTGAGGCTAAAGGCTTTCGACTTCCGGTATGGGCGCTTACTCCCGCGGCGGAGTGGGCGGTTCGCGGTGCGGAGTACGATGAGATCCGCGACCTCGGGCTTGGCTGGGACGTTACGGATTACGGACACGGGAAATTCGCGGAAATAGGGCTGACCCTGTTCACTATCCGTAACGGCTCAGCGTCCGATCCGCGCTATCCGAAACCGTATGCGGAGAAGCTGTTAATCACACGCGAGAATCAGGTTTGCCCGTGCCATTTCCACCAACGCAAACGCGAGGACATAATCAATCGCGGCGGCGGTATTTTGTGTATGCGGCTATGGCAATCAAGCGAAGACGGCGGACTATCGGCGGACAACTTTGAGGTTAACAGCGATGGGGTTAATATGACTATGCGCCCGGGCGATATTCTTCGCCTTGCGCCGGGCGAGAGCGTGACGCTTACGCCCGGATTGTACCACTCTTTTTGGGCTGAGGCGGGCGGCGGAACGGTACTCGCCGGCGAGGTTTCAAGCGTTAACGACGACCTTTCCGACAACCATTTCTATACCGAGCAAGCCCGATTTCCGGTCATTGAGGAGGACGAAAGTCCGCTATGGCTTCTGTGCAGCGAGTACAAATCGGCAAAATGATAAGATTTGAGCAACATACCCCAATTTGCGAAGCGCAACCGCACAGGCAGCAGACAAATAAAACTGATGTATGGTATAACAGACCTCATAGGAACCCGAAAAAGCAGTTGACAAAATGGGAACTTTGTATTATGATAATGGTGGAATAAGGATTTTTCGGAATACTGATCGAAAATGTCAACGCGAAAAATAAAGCGTTCAAAACTATGGCGAACAAATACCGCAACCGCAGAAAACGCCGCAGTTTACGCGCAAATCTTATCTGCGGAATTATCAATTTTGAAGCTCGGATTTAGTTTCCGAGGATGTCTGATAAGGAGGCAAAAAAATGAAACGAATCGGCTTTGTTACAATGGCTGTATTGCTCGTGCTGACGCTTTTATCAGCTTGCGCGAAGTCTGCCAAACCTTTAACAACCCCCGAATTGCTTGCACTCGGCGAGAAGTATTTGCTTGAACCGGATTATGAACAAGCGCTGGTACAGTTTCTTAAAGTGATTGAAATCGAGCCGATGAATCCTCGCGGATATACCGGCGCGGCGGAAGCGCACATCGGCGTGGGTCAGCGCGAAAAATCGCTTGAAATCTTGCGGCAAGGCTTGGAACAATTGCCTGATAATCCGGATATCGCCGAAATGCTGGCAGTAATTGACATCCGCGAGCCAATTAGCGTCGCAACGGTTGCGTACACCGTGCCGTTTGCTGACTACGATGATTACGTTTACTCCGGCATCCCGTCAATACCTGACTATACAATAAACGCAGGATTGTCGAATGTAAACAATTTTTTGCAGTTTTCGCCCGGCAACCGCGACTGGGAAACCAGTTTCGGCTATTGGCACTCCGAGAATGAGTTGTCCGACGAGGCGGTCAAGCTGATTGAGCAAAACGGATTTGCTGTTTCGGACAAATATTCGTACAACGAGTTCTTCCAGATTTACGAAGCTAACAGATATAATTCCGTTCCTAACTTCATCACGACCGATTCGGCGGTACATACATTTCACCTAATGTTTGACTATGTTCTGAAAGACTTGGAGCAGAATAAACTGTATGATATTCTGATACAGTTAAGCAACGGAATGGTCGATGCATCGTATGCGCAATATAAAGAGCTTGAGGGAACAACTTTTGAAACCGCTGCTTTGCGCAACACGGCGTTTTTCAGCTTGGGCAGCAAACTGCTTGACAGCGGATTTGCCGTTCCGACCGAAGTTGCGGATGTTGTTGCGCAAGAATTGGCTCTGATAAACGCTCAGGAGGGCATAAGCGAGTCTCCTATAATTAACATGGGCGGCGGCATTAACGGAACAAATGCTTACCAAACCGATTATACACAGTATATTACGCGGAGCCATTATAATCAGACGGAGCAGCTGCAGGCGTATTTCAAGGCGATGATGTGGTACGGGCAGATAACTTTCCGTTCAAGCAACAAGGACGAAGTTAAGTCTGCGTTACTGCAAACATCAGCGCTTACGGATTCGGAATTGTCGTCGCTTTGGGCTGATATTTTCGATCCGACGAACTTCTTTGTCGGCGAGTGCGATGACATAACATATTATCAGTACGCCGACGCGCTGAAAGACGTATACGGGTCTAATCTCGGTTCCGCTAAACAAATCGCCGATCCGGCTCTATTCGGCAAAGCGTTAGCCATAATCGAAAACATGCCGCCGCCGCAAATTAACTCTGTACCGATATACGAAACGCAGGACAGGGACACCGCGGTTACGGGATACCGCTTTATGGGTCAGCGTTTTACGCTGGACGCATATATATTCCAAAACCTCATAGACAGCACTGTCGCTGACAGGATGCTGCCGAACTCCCTGGACATTCCGGCGGTGTTCGGCTCGGAAACGGCGCTTGCGTTACTGTCCGATGATATATCGCAATACCCGAACTATACGAAACAAATGACGAAATTGCGGACACAAATATCCGGGATTCCTACAAGCGTATGGTCAACAAACCTATATTGGTCGTGGATGTACATGCTTCTTCCCTACACAGACGCGACGGACGGGGCGGGCTACCCGATGTTTATGCAAAACTCCGCGTGGACACAGAAGGAACTGAACTCCTTCCAAGGCAGCTGGACCGAGCTGAAGCACGACACGCTGCTCTACGCGAAAGCGCCAATGGCTCAGATGGGCGGCGGCGGCGAATACGAACCGCCGGAACGAGCGGACGACAGGGGATACGTCGAGCCCAACCCCGTCGTGTTCGGCAGGCTTGCCGCTCTTGTGAAACAAGCGAAAACCGGATTGCAGAATCGAGGCATATTAACTGCCGAAGCGGACGAAGCGTTGGGCGTACTATACGACCTCTCGACGCGCCTGACGGAAATCGCGGAAAAGGAACTCGCGAACACACCGCTCTCTGACAGCGATTATGATTTTATACGGACTTACGGCGGCGAATTAGAACATATTTGGGACACGGCAAAGTATTACGAACTATCCCAAACGGTAGACGAATGGTCGGGTGAAAAATATGGCGAATCTATGATTGAAAAATATGGCGAATATATGATTAATACGCTTGCGGGGTATTATCTTCACCAGCACCCTTGCGGCGTAGTCGCGGACGTAGCCACCGATCCGAATGGTTTGGCTCTTGAAGAAGCAACCGGTTTCGCGAAAACGATATTCGTCGTATTTCCGCGTGACGGGGAACTGGTATTGGGCAGCGG
Source organism: Oscillospiraceae bacterium (assembly GCA_031278415.1). Taxonomy (GTDB): domain Bacteria; phylum Bacillota; class Clostridia; order Oscillospirales; family Oscillospiraceae; genus JAISJH01. The sequence goes on along the minus strand of JAITKN010000068.1, from coordinate 8,657 downwards.
TACGGTATTTTCGCAGTATGAGTTCGCTGTGCCGATGACTGAGCGTATCACGGACGAGGAATGGCATAAAAGAATGAACGAAAACGACTTGCCTGATTTATCCGTTTGGAAACTGAGCTTTATATGTGATATTGATAAAACCCGCTATGATGCCGTATGGCCAAACTGAAACTTCTGCTCATTTCCCTGTTGGTGATACCTTGCTGTCTGCTGACATCCTGCGCGGGCAGCAAGGCGCAACCCGACGGCTTTACCGCCGAATATCGCGCTTTCGTCGCTGCGCGCGGAACCGATAGCACGGACTCTGTGCAGGAGAGTGTTGACGGTTATCGGTTTGCGCTGGAAAACGGGCGGCTCTCTGTCGGCGGTACGGACAATGCCGAAGTTTGGCGCTCAAAAGGCGAATGGTATGTTGAATCATTTAGAATTGGGGATGTCAATCTTGACGGGATAACGGATTTTGTGTTCGTTGTGTGGAAGTCTTATAGCTACGGGGCGGAACATCCGAACCGAATGACAAACGATGACGCTGCCGTTCGGTGTCACTTGTTTGTCTATTCTGTTAAAGACGACAGAGTAAAGGAGCTTTGGTGTTCATCAAATCTGCCGCGTCCAATATACTCGTTTGAATTATACACGGACGGCGAACAAACGCCGACTTTATCGGGAGTACGGTTGGTTGCGCGGGAAGGAAATTATACCGAGGATTACAGCAAAACGGTTTCAACTGAATATGAATATGCGTGGAACGGTTGGGGATTTAGTCCGGCGATAACATCGCCCGCATCTGTTGATGATTCATTGTCCGCAACAATAGCTTTTGTCGGGGATTTGATGTGCCACGAAGCCCAAAACCAAGACGCGCTCTCGAAAGGCGGCGGCGTATATGATTACAGCTATGCGTTCAAGTACATTTCCCCTTACATAACCGCCGCCGACTACGCCATTGGTAATCTTGAAACGACAATAATTCCGGACGGGAACAAGCCGTCCGACTTTCCCGCTTTCGGCACGCCCGCGGCGTTCGCGGAAGCTATAAAAGCGGCGGGATTTGACCTTATGACAACGGCAAATAATCACGCTTTGGATTTCGGCAAAGAGGGACTCGCGCATACATTAAGAGTTTTGGATGATGTCGGACTCGAACATACGGGAACCTACGCGATCGAAGCTGACAGTCAGAAAACAACCATTATCAATGTGAATGGTATCACGTTCGCCGTTCTGTCGTATACCTACAGCGTAAACGGTAAGCCGATTCCGCAAGATATGCCGTGGTGCGTAAACCGAACTGATAACATCAAGGAAAGTATCGCGCAAGCAAAAAAACTTAACCCGGACGTTATAATTGTAATGCCGCATATGGGAATAGAATACGAAACGACCACCCGTCAGATATTCAAAGATGATATTTATGAGTTGTTTCAAGCGGGCGCCGACGTGGTTTTGGGTTCGCATCCTCATGTTTTGCAGCAAGCGGAATTTATGACGATAGCCGACGCCGACGGCACGGAGCGCGAATGTTTCGCGGCGTATTCGTTGGGTAATTTCATAAGCTCGCAGCGTACCGCGCCTTGCGACTATGGTATGATTGCAAACCTTAGCTTCAAAAAGGTCGGCAACGGGAAAACAATGATTGACGCGGTTGACCTCGTGCCGGTTTGGATCAAGTTCACGTCCCCGGATGGCTCTTATGACATTACGGCTCTGCCCGTCGGCAATTCAGACGAGCCCGGAATCGCCGAAGCGGTCAATGAGTTAAGCCCCGATGACGTAAAGCGCATTAACGACGTAAAAGCGGAATTTGCCGAGATGTTTTCCGGCTATGCTTGATAAGCTTTTTGCCGCATTTAGCTAGCTAACTGTCGCAGTTATGTAGCTAACTGTCGCAGTTATGTAGCTAACTGTCGCAGTTATGTAGCTAACTGTCGCAGTTATGTAGCTAACTGTCGCAGTTATGCAGCTAACTGTCGCAGTTATGTAGCTAACTGTCGCATTTAGCTAGCTAATTATCGCATTTAGCTAGCTAATTATCGCATTTAGCTAGCTAATTATCGCATTTAGCTAGCTAACTGTCGCATTTAGCTAGCTAATTATCGCATTTAGCTAGCTAATTATCGCAGTTAGCTAGCTAATTATCACATTTATCCGGCTAATTGTCGCTTAGACGTGGCGCGAAGCCTTAAATCTCTTCAATCTCAGAGCGTTAGTGAGTACGGATACGGAACTGAGGCTCATAGCCGCCGCGGCAAACATCGGGTTAAGCAGAGGTCCGCCGAAAATACGCAGAACTCCCGCCGCAAGGGGAATCCCGATAACATTATATCCAAACGCCCAAAACAAATTTTGCTTTATGTTTCGGATGGTTTTTTTGCTCAGGTTGATGGCTACGGGCACATCCGAAAGGTCGCTGCGCATAAGCACAATGTCCGCGCTCTCCAGCGCGACATCCGTACCGGAACCGATCGCAATGCCGATATCCGCCTGCGCCAGCGCCGGAGCGTCGTTGATGCCGTCGCCTACCATCGCCACCTTGCGCCCTTCCGCTTGAAGTTTTTTTATTTCATCGGACTTGTCCCGCGGAAGTACATCCGCCAAAACGCGGTCTATCCCGACTTGCGCGGCAATAGCGGACGCGGTTTTGCGATTGTCGCCGGTAATCATAGCGACTTCCACACCCATCTTATGAAGACTGTCAATAGCGGCGCGGCTGCTCTTTTTCACTACGTCCGCTACCGCCGCAATGCCCGCAAGTTTCCCGTCAACGGCGACATACATCGGCGTTTTGCCGCTGTCCGCCAATCGTTCGGATTCCGCTTCGAGCGCGGATAGCGCGATTCCTCTTTCGTCCATAAGTTTGCGGTTTCCGGCTAGAATAGTTTGACCTTTGATTATCGCCTCAATGCCGAGTCCGGTGAGAGAGTTGAAGCTGTCGGCGTCAATTTGTTCCAAGCCCTTGTCGCGCGCATTCGCCGTGATCGCTTGCCCCAACGGATGTTCCGAACCGCTTTCGGCCGATGCCGTAATCTGAAGCAGCTCATCGGCTGATATGCCCTCGACGGTGATTATGTCTGTCACGGTAGGTTTCCCCTCGGTGATTGTTCCGGTTTTATCAAACACGATCGTGTCGATTTTATGAGCGGTTTCAAGAGCCTCGCCGCCTTTGATAAGGATGCCGTTCTCCGCGCCCTTACCCGTGCCGACCATAATAGCGGTGGGCGTGGCAAGACCCAGCGCGCACGGGCAAGCGATGACCAGTACGGAAATAAAGATGGTCAGCGCGAACTTAATATCCCCTCCCGTCGCGAAATACCACGCCGATCCGGCCAACACCGCGATAACGCAAACAACGGGAACAAAGTAACCGGACACGATATCAGCCATCTGCGCTATTGGCGCTTTGGAACCTTGCGCGTCTTCCACCAACTTGATAATCTGTGCCAAAGCGGTGTCAGCGCCGATTTTTTCAGCGCGGAACCGCGCGGCACCCGTCGTGTTGAGCGAAGCGGCATATACCGGATCGCCCGCGCTCTTGTCTACCGGCATGCTCTCTCCGGTGAGCATAGACTCGTCAATCGCGGTGTGACCCTCAAGTATTGTGCCGTCCACGGGGATTCGGGTGCCGGGCTTAATGACGATAACATCTCCGATTTCGACTTCCTCAATGGGTATCTCCTTTTCCGCGCCGTCCTGAATTATTGTCGCGGTCTTCGGGGCAAGTCCCATCATTTTTTTAATCGCCTCGCTCGTTCGACCCTTAGATACAGCTTCAAGCGACTTGCCCAGCAGAATCAGTGTTATGATAACTCCGGCGGTTTCAAAGTACAAGCTCTCCGCGGCTTCAAGGCGTCCGTTAGCGATTTGAAAAACATTGTAAACGCTGTATATTACGGCGGCGGTAGTGCCTACGGCGATGAGCGAGTCCATATTAGGGCTTCGCCGCAGAAGTGCCTTGAACCCGACCGTATAAAATCTATATCCCACGCCGACGACGGGAATGACCAAGAAGAACTCGGTCAGAGCATAGGTCAGCGGGTGATGCATAGGGTCGAGTATGGTCGGGAAAGGGATTAGCGTAATCATCGGGGCCATCGCGATATACAGCAATGGCAGAGAGAAGATCGCCGAAATAATAAATTTCATCCAAAGTGTTTTGATTTCCATTCGCTTACGCGCTTGGTCATCGTCCGCGGCACCGATTTTCTTTATTTCAAGCGCAACGTATCCCGCTTTTTCGATCGCGCCGCGAATCTCGGACAACCGTACTTCGCGCGGTTGGTAAACGACAATCGCTCTTTCGACAGCTGAATTCACGGAAACGCGCTCAACGCCCGCCAACTTCCTTATCGCTTTTTCGATTCTTTGAGCGCACGCCGCGCAGGTCATTCCTCCAATTGGAATCGTAACGGTTTGAGTATCCGTATTTTCGGCGACCTCGTATCCGATTTTAACTACGGCATCTTTAATTGCGGCGAGTTGTACCGCGCCGCTGTCATATTCCACGAACAGCTTTTCGCTTGCGAGGTTGACATTAGCTTTCACGACCCCGTCGAGCTTACTAACCGCCTTTTCAATTCTCCGAGCGCACGCCGCGCAGGTCATACCTCGTATGCTCAGCACTTGGTTTTCCATATGGCAAATCTCCTTTTGTATGTCGGGCGCACACCTATACCTGAACTTATTGATATACGCTCGGGGCGTTCGGTACTATCCTTCGAGTTTGTCCGCTTCTTGCGCTGTTTCGTCGGGCGCCTCGACTACGCTTATGGTTCCGCGAATCATACCCATCCAACAGCTGTAGCGCACAGTTCCGACTTCGCGCGGCGTAAATTCAATCACGTTTTCGCCGGTCTTAAAAGAGTGTTCGATGCCGTACTCATTGATGAGCATACGATTATTGCATCCGTTTACAGTTCCGTCCGGCGCGTCAATAAGCCATTTCACAGGCGTTCCGGCCTGTACCGTGATGTTCGGGTATTTGCCGGAAGACAATGTGCTGTTAACAATCTGCGTACCGTTTTCTATTCGCGTATCGGAAGTATTTGAGTGTTCAGAGGCGACCCGTATAGTCCGATTCGGCAGCGTAATATCGGCTAAACTCCACCCCTGCGAGAACATAGACAGCCCGAGCACAACTACCAAAACGGCTCCAATGGTCATAACTCTGCGCGTAAACTTCCTGCTGAGTGCCGCGCTGAGAACTCCAAGTCCGAACATTAACGGTACCGTACCCGCGCTGAAAATAAACATTGACAACGCGCCGGCAAGCGGGTTTCCCGTAGAGAGCGCGTAAATCTGCATTGCCTGTAAAGGTCCGCACGGCATTAATCCGTTTAGAAGCCCAACAATCAGAGGGCTTTTGCTGCTGCCCTTTTTCTCGTCAATTTTGCGGGCAAAGATTCTCGGCAGCCGAGGCGTCAGCTTACGAAGCCACCGGAAGCTGCCCAACATATTAGCGCCCATAAGAATCATAAAAACTCCGGCAATAAGCTTTAGCCCGCCTTGCATAGCACCGGAAAATGTAACGACCGATCCGAGCGCCCCAACGCCAAATCCAATGACGGTGTAGGAAACTACGCGTCCGAGATTGTAGAAAAGCGCAGGTCGAAACGCGCCGACTGAACTTTCGTTCTCGCGCCGTTTCCCGTGCGCAATACATTGTGATAAGTTAATTCCGCCGCACATAGCAACGCAATGTACGGAGGTAATCAACCCGATAAGAAACAGAACTCCGTACCCCATACCGGTTTCAGCTAAAAGACCGGGCGCAAATAGATTTAGAACTCCGTATTGACGTATAAGCAAGAACAGCGCGGCGGCAATGATCAGCATCCCGACCGCGCGGCTTGTATTCGGAACTTGACGCTCCGCATCGCTGAGAACTTCGTAACCGAGGCTTTCAATTGCCGCGCTGAGTTTCCGCAGCGAAATAACCCGCGCGTTATATGTAACATCGGCAGTTCCCGCGCTGTAGCTGACTTTTGCGCGTATGACACCGACCATACCGCGCAGCTTTTTTTCGATTTTGTTTTGGCAATTTACGCACGTCATACCGCCAATGTGCAGCCGTCCGAATTGCGTTGCGGAACTCATTAGTTGTCCTGCCTCCTGTTACATCTGATAGTATGCATAGTATACAACTCGGAATTGCGCTTGTCAAGCTGATTTTATTAAATTTCTATTAAACTTATGACTGTACATCATAGCGGGTTTGTGCTATGAGCCGCGACCGAGCCGATCAATATCCATATTAGTCGCTGGGAAATAGTTGCCGGTTGTCAGTTCCCTGCGTGGGGACGAGTGTCAGTTAACAGCTAATGGCGATGGAACCGGTAACCGTTCACGGTTACCGGCAAACATCAACGCTTCCGGTACGGGAATGACGTCCTGCCTGCCGTCTGCCTGTCGGCAGACAGGTCAGGCATCCCAATTCAGGTTAACAATGCGTATTTACGTAGGGCAAACTATTTCGAGCGGATTCAACTTGTCCGGTAAGATGTTGTGTTAGAAAATTTGGCTTGCTGAGACAGGGGCGGGGTTACTTCTTTACGGAGAACTCGACGATAATGGATTCTATGCCGTCGTCGGAATCAAATTCGGGGAGTATTTCAACTTTGTCCGCTATTTTTATAACCTCTATAAACTTAGAGATGTGATTACTCCGCACAAGCAGTTCGTCTACTCTGAACCTAACTCCAAGTTTATCTCCTTCGCGAAAATCCTCTATAAATTCGTTGCCGTTCTTACAGATAGGAATCAAGAAATCCCTGACGGCGCGCGAAAGATCTTCCGCTTTGGCGTGATAATTATTTTGAGTTTTGCCTTTGTCAGACTGTTTATCGGGGGAAATCGGAAGAATAAGGGGGAGACTTTCTTTGTTTGGTTCCTCCGTCGTCTTGTCGCCCTGTCCCGCGTTGACAAAAAGCCACGATGTAACCCCGTTATTTGAACCGGGAAATAAATCAATCTCATTAACATCTGCAAGCATACGAATAAAAGCATTTTTCGTTTCGCCTTCAAAGACGAATTTCGGAACCGTTAAGCCTACGCTATGCGTATCTTCGTCGCCTATGTCATCATCCGCGTCTTCGTCGCGCAGTACTTCCGCGCCGAGAGCCCTCGTCAAAACTCCCGCGAGTAATTCCACGTTTGCGAAACGGGCTAACATTTCGTCGTCTGCGGGACTGTGAATTTTGGGCAAAAGTTTGGCAAATTTCTTGTGCGCCTTATAACTCTTAACGACTTGCGTCCATATGTTGCGCCATTCCTCTTTTTCTTCGTCGGGGGCGTCGGATAACTCCCATTCTTTGTACCACCGTTCTAACTGCTCCGGCGTCATATCGTCCGAAAATATTAATTTCCCTTCGTCCATTATAAGCTCCTTTTGTTTTGTAAAATTTTTGTGATTTTTGGCAGACAGGACAGTTGCGCCAACTGTCCACTATCTGCCGGTATCACCGGAACTGTTTACTGTCAATTGTCAACCGGTCAAGCGGCGCGACGGCAACACATCGCGCAATTGGTGCTGTCTACCCCTCAATTATGCGTTTAAGGGTACCATTTCCGTATTCCAAAACGCGCTTGACGCGGCTGACTATTGCGCTCGACAACTGCGTTTCGTCGATGATTTGCTGATACGTTCTGCCGGCAGAAAGCATTTTTGCCACATTCCACCGATTCTCCAAAGCGTGAATCTCGGACGGAGCGCACAAGTCGCGGAATAACTCCTTAAGTTCATCGGGAGTTTTAAGTGTGCTTATCGCCTCGTAAAGCGTCATATCCTCAGACCTCAATTAAACTATGCAAAGCGTTAACCGCTCCGTCAATGCCGGTAGCGGTGGTGTTCAGGACTACATCGTATTGGCTGAGTTCGTTTCGAGGTAACCCGGTATAAAATTTATGATAATACGCGCGTCCTTTATCAACTTTCGCGAGTTCCACCTCCGCCGATTTGCGATCGTAACCATACACCGAAACTATACGATCTAAGCGGTCTGCCTTATCGCCGTATAAGAGTACGCGCAGCAAACGAGGGTCGCCGCGCAGAATGTATCCGGCAACGCGCCCAACGATCACGCAATTACCCTCACGCGCCACTTCTCTGATTACCTCACTTTGCGCCAGAAACGCTTGGTCATTTACGGGTAGTGAATATTGCAGGTTCAGTCCGGAATTTACATATGCTGACGTGGACATATTGGAAAGGCTCGCTAAAAACGACGGCTTGCCGTTTTCTGAATTTTCAATGTACTCCGGACTCAGTCCGCTCTTTGTCGCCGACAACTGAATGATTGCGCGGTCGTAGTATTTGAACCCTAATCGGTCGGCAAGCTCTTTACCTATTATGCGGCCTCCGCTTCCGAATTCGCGGGCAAGCGAGATGATGCTATATCCCATTGGAAAACCTCCTGATTTGATGATATTTAGGTTGCCGAATTAAACTTACGAAGTTGTTAATAGTATACAACTCCGAATTGTATTTGTCAAGCTAATTTTATTAAATGGCACGGCAAGGTGAATTGAAAGTTTAATTGTCCGGGCAGAAAGCGGTGAGGTGGTTAGGCGAACAGGGTGGCGAAGGCGCGCGGGGAGCGCCCCGAAAGAGCTTTGCGCGGATAGTTGTTCATCCAGTTTTGGACGGCGGTGAGGCGGCGTTG
>JAITKN010000063.1 GCA_031278415.1 Oscillospiraceae bacterium | reverse complement strand
ACAATCCTGTGGCGGCTGAACGGATCTCCGGCGTCGAACGCCGACGCCGACCTCACAGGCGTGTCCGACTGGGCGCGAGACGCGGTCGCGTGGGCGGTAGAGCGCGGCATACTGCAAGGTGACGCGAACGGACTTCGCCCGGGCGACGACGTCAAACGCAGCGAGGTCGCGGCGATCCTTCGGCGATACATCGAGGGCTAACGCGAACACGATAGTGTGCGTAAATCAGCAGGGCGGGGGAGCGAAAACTCCTCCGCCCTGCGCGTTCGGGGTGATACGGCGTGTCTCGGGGTATACCCCGCGTGTCTCGGGGTATACCCCGCGTGTCTCGGGGTGTACCCCGCGTGTCTCGGGGTATACCCCGCGTGTCAGGGATAGCTATCCGCGTGTCAGGGATAGCTATCCGCAAGTCAGGGATAGCTATCCGCAAGTCAGGGATAGCTATCCGCAAGTCAGGGATAGCTATCCGCGTGTCAGGGATAGTTATCCGCGCTTCTCGTAGAGTTCCCCAAAACTAAGATAGAGCTATCATAACACGCGGTTTAGCTATCGTCAGGGGGTTTTTATACGCGGCGAGAAGTCGTTTGCGGTCGGCGGAGAGTATTCACGGTACTGTGCGCGTAAGCGAAACGTATTCGCCGTCTGTAATTTCGTACTTTTCTCTGACAAGCCCTTCTGTAGATTCATCGGCAGACATCTCCCAAACGCGGATGATCAGCGCGGCACGCGGATGTTGTGCCGCGCCATAATATCCGCAATAACTTCTGTCAATCTCAGTATGTCGTCGGGGCAGACATCGCCGATGTTACCGATTCGGAAGGTGTCGGCCCGCGATATTTTCCCCGGATACAAAACAAAGCCTCTCTCTTTCACTTGCCGATAGAAGGCAGGGAAATCAAAATTCGCGCTTGGATACAGAAAGGATGTTATTATCGGCGACTGCAGCGCGTCCTCCAATAGTGTTCTGAAGCCTAACTTTCGCATTCCGTCAATCAACACGTGATGATTGAGGCGGTAACGCTCATATCTGGCAAGGATTCCGCCCTCGGCATCCAATTCGTCGAGCGCTTGATTAAATGCTCGGACAATGTGTGTCGGCGAGGTATAGCGCCACTTCCCGCTTGCGTCCATCTCGCGCCACTGGTCATATAAGTCCAGGCAGAGAGAGCGGGCGTTGCCTTCGCATTTCATCAGCACGTCACGTTTCGCGATAACGAAGGCGAAGCCCGGCACACCCTGAACGCACTTGTTCGCGGAGCTTATCAGAAAGTCAATTCCAAGCTCGTCCGCGTTAAAGGGTATTCCGCCGAAGGAACTCATTGCGTCGACAATCAATGTCCGACCATGCGCTTTGACCGCGTGAGAAATCTCTTCTAAAGGATTTAAGATACCGGTCGTGGTCTCGCAATGTACAAAAGCGACGTGGGTTATACCGAGATCGCGCGATAGCATTTCTTCAACCGCCGCTGCTGTCGGCGTTTGGGTTTCAGGCAGCCCGTATTCCGCGTAATCAATTCCCGTCACTTGCGCCATTTTAACCATACGCCGACCATATGTGCCGTTGTGCAGAATAAGGAGTTTGCCATCGCGCGGGACGGCGCTGCCGAGGCAGGCTTCTACGGCAAAGGAGCCGCTGCCCTGCATCAGCACGGCGGTATAACCGTCAGGCGCGGCGGTTGCGAGCGCAACAAGGCGGCGTCTGATATTTTGCACAATGTCCTCGTTATAATCCGCGTCCCAGGTACACCAATCGCGGAGCAGGGCGTTCCGCACTCCTTTTGATGTAGACAGCGGGCCGGGTGTTAACAAGATATAGGGGTTGTCGGGAATGAAATCATACATATTCGGTGCCTCGCATTGCGGTTTATAGTTTAACTATGTTCTATGATACGATTATGGTTTCATATCGTTCTTCCGTCGTTAAGCTGATGAATTAAGTTCGGCAGTTCGGTTATATCGTGTAAGACGAAATCGGCTCCCGCGTCTGTGTAGCGGCGTTCCGCCTCGCTGAACTTGTCGATCCGTTCCGCCTCGCTGAGCCGCGCGAACTTGTCGTCGTCAAGCCCGAGCATACAGGAACCCTTTATCACGCCGACACAGAGACACCCGGCGTTTTTGCCCTCCTCCATATCGGCGGCGGTATCTCCGACCTTTATGACCTCGCATATTGAGAGCGTTCCCAGCTTCTCGAGGTTGCGCCATAGCATATACGGATACGGCCGGCCAAGTCCGCCTACGTCCTCCGGGCAAACGAGACAATCAGGCGCGTAACCGTTTTGCGCCGCAAGCGGAGCGACGACGTTCATCATCGCCCGCGTATAGCCTGTGGTGGAACCGATTGAGATCCCCAGACTTCGGATTTCGCGTACTGTTTCCAATACGCCGGGCAACGGTTCTGCGTACTTGTTCAGTACGGCGAACAGCGCGGGTTCGAATCGCGCGTAGATCTTATCAATATCCTCCGCCGTATGCGCGGTGCCGTATTTCTTACGCCAAAGCGCGGACAAGCGCTCGCCGTCGAGCATTTTTGCGATGTGCGCCCGTTTCGCCAAGCCCATCGGCGCGCGAGTTTCCCGTATAGTCGGCACAATGCCAAAGGTCTCGAACGCGGCGGCGAACGCGTCCACAGGCGCGAAGCAGCCGAAGTCAATCGCGGTACCCGCCCAATCAAGAATAAGCGTTTTAATTTTGCTCATGTGTTTTCCCTTTCTTTTTCATTCGCTTTTTAACGCATCTGACAGACGCCTCATACAGCAGCCGCACAAGGACGTTGATAACCAAAATCAGCAGACTCATAGCCGCGGCCTGCGCAATGTCGCCGGATTCTTCCATATGGGAAATCGCGATGGAAGCAATCTTCAGTTTAGCGCTGTACAGGAACACTACCGCAGAGACCGTAACCATAGAGTTGACGAAGTAGTACATAAAAATCTCCAGTATGGCGGGCATCGACATAGGTACGCTTACGCGCAGGAATGTTTTTCGGCGCGGAACGCCCATGCTCTCGGACACGCTTTCAAATTCCCTGTCGAGCTTTTTCAGCGCGCTCACGGCGGTGATATATGGGACCGAAAAATAATGTACGATGTTCGACAGCACGAGAATTGCCATTGTTCCGTATATAAAGTTAAGCGGATTCGTTTTTGAGTTAAAGAAGAAAATGAACGACAACCCGATAACCATCCCGGGCAGGGCGAGCGGCAAAGCCGACAACAGCTTGCCGAGCTTTTTCAGCCGCGCTAAGCCGCTTGACTTCTCCAACATATAGGCGTACACAAACACGAACGCCGTCCCGAACGCCGCCGTTAACGCGCTCATTCTCAGGGAGTTGAAATAGCTTTCGATACCGCCGGAGGACGGGTTAAAGCTGAAATGCTTCAGCGTGAAGCTCAGGTCATAAGGATAGTACGTCGTAAGCGCCCCGATAAACAAGGCAGCTATCAGCGTAAGAAAAAGGACTGCTATTGACGCGCACACCGCGAAAAACACGGCATCACGCAGGGGATTCTTCTTGATAGCGAGAATTGTGGATTTTGCGCTGATCGTGCCGCTGTTTCGGTTGTTTATCAATCGCCCGACCGCAAATGACGCGACAGCCGGAAGCAGGAGCAGCGTACTGACCACCGCGCCCATATTCATATTGAACTGTCCCGCGACTTGCTTGTAGATGTCAGTCGCCAACACGTTATAGCTGCCGCCTATAACCTTCGGAGCGCCGAAGTCTGTAAAAGCAAGGGTGAAGCAAACAAAGAACGCGTTCACGACCGTATATTTTATCTCCGGTACGGTTACGCGGAAGAATATTTTTACAGCCGGTACGCCCATTGATTCGGCGGCTTCGTAAATCCGTCCGTCCGCGAACTCCAACGCGACGTAAAACAGCAGGAACACTTGCGGGAATGTATATATGAACTCCGAGATGATTATACCCAACCGCCCGTATAACTCAATTTGAAAACCCAACCCCGTCACTATGCCCTGCTTGCCGAACAAATACACAAGCGCGAGCGCGTGTACAATACTCGGAATAAATATCGGAATCAACGCGGCGTACCTGAAGAACGCCTTTATGGGGATCCGAGTGCGCGTCAGCGCATAGGCGTACAGAAATCCGAAGCATACGCTGAAAAGCGAGCTGACCAGCGAGATGTCCGCGGTATTCCAAACGGACACGGAAAGCGACGGCGTTCGGAAATACTTTATGTAATTGGCAAACCCCGCGAACTCGCCGCTTTTATCAAGAAACGCCTTTATAAGCAGCGACCGGAGCGGCAGAACCAACGCAATTATGAACACGGCGAGAACGCATAGCAAGGTCAAAAGCTGCGGAAAACTGATCCTTGAAAGACGATGCGCAATCCTGCGAAACATATGGTTATACCTCCGTTGCGGAGTATTTTATCAAACATTCCGGCGGCATACGTAAAAATATCGTGGCGTTCTCCCTTAAACCCAGCGCTTCCGCTTGTTCGGAAGACACGTCTACAAGGATTTCCCCCATATCGGGAAGCAGACCGTAAATCCCGGTGAGCGCTCCTTTGAACTCAAGCGACTTTACCCGCATCGTGAAGTCGTAAGATTCCGTTCGCCCGACAACCTCGATTTTTTCAGGGCGAATAGCGCGTGTCTCCCCGTAGTGATTGTAAAAATTCATCGTGCCGATGAAATTGGCGGCAAACGGGGTAGCCGGATGATTGTAAATTTCGCGCGGCGTTCCGATTTGCTCCACAACCGCGTTATTCATCACGACGATGCGGTCGGCCATAGTCAGGGCTTCTTCCTGATCATGTGTCACCATTATTGTCGTTACACCGAGCGCGTGCTGGATTTTGCGGATCTCTCCCCGCAATTTCGAGCGCACTTTTGCGTCCAGCGCGGAAAGCGGTTCGTCGAGCAACAGACAATCCGGCGACAGCGCAATAGCGCGGGCAAGCGCCGTCCTCTGCTGCTGACCGCCGGATAGCTGACGCGGATATTTGTCCTTATGCTCGTACAAATCCACAAGCCGCAGAACTTCCGGAGCGCGTAAGCGAGCATCTTCTTCGGAAAGGTTCTTTTTCCGTCCGAGACCGAATAAGATATTCCCAAGCACGGTCATATTCGGGAACAGCGCATAGGACTGAAATACAATCCCGAAGTTGCGCTTTGCCGCGGACATATACGTGCAATCTTTTCCGTTCATAAATACGCTGCCGCTGTCCGCGGTTTCCAATCCGGCGACAATACGCAAGAGCGTGGTTTTACCGCAACCGCTCGGTCCCAGTACGCAAACCAGTTCGCCGCGCTCAATATTCAGGTTTACGGCGTCAAGCACGGTTTGACGGTCAAACCGCTTGGTGATATTTTTAATTTCCAAAAAACTCAAGAGATTTTCCTCAAAGACCGACCGCGCGGCTGCTTGTCACGTGAGTGCCGCGCGGTCGGTTATTCCCTTCTATTGAGCGGCGGATTTTGAATCAAACCGCTCCATCCATTTTGTCAGTATCGCTTCGCGGTTTTGGGCTGTCCAAACGAAATCGTTGTCGATAAGCTGAGTTATCGGGTCGATTTCATAGCCGTCATAAGTACCATCGCCGCCCGTCGCGATAATGGGGTAGTTCGCTTTGTAGAGTTCCATCGCCTCGTCGGTTATCGCCCAATCCAGGAAGGTTTTGGCGGCGGGGTTGATATCGTCCTTCTTCATCAGCGCGTTCGCTTCCATATCCCAACCGGAACCCTCGGTCGGAAACACAACCTCAACAGGCGCGCCGTTCGCTTTCTGACTTATTCCGGCGTAACCAAAGCTGACCCCGACGACGCACTCTCCGGCGGCGGCCATCTTCGCGGGCTTCGAGCCGGAGTGAACATACTGGTCTGCGTTATCGTGAAGCGCGGTGAGATAATCCCAGCCGTTTTCCGTGTCCTTGCCCTTCAGCTGTATCACGCCCGCCACGGTCAAGAATCCCGTGCCGGAGGAATTGGGGTTCGACATAACTATATGTCCCTTGAGTTCCGGTCTGAGTAAATCCTCATACGATTTTATATCGGAAAGCTGCAGCCCCAACTTTTCCAGTTCAACCGTGTTTACAATAAACGCCGTTTCCCAAGCGTCGATACCCACCCATGTCGGCACGGGTTTGTCGGACTTGAATTTTGTGAGAATCCTGTCGACACCCTCGGGCGCGTAAGGTTCAAGCATCCCTTGGTCGTCCAGCACCATCATTGACGAGGCCGCCGTACCCCAGACCATGTCGGCCTGCGGGTTATCCTTTTCCGCGAGCAATCTGGCAGTAATTATCCCTGTGGATTCACGGACAATGCTCACGGCGATGTCGGGATAGCGGGCGTTGAATACGGCAAGATACTCCGTCACCAATTCGTCCTCGAGCGCCGTATAGACCGTGATTTCACCGTTTGCTGCGGGATCGGGCGGCGTTTCGGGCGCGTCAGCCGCGACGTCAGCCGAGGGCGATGCCGCGTCGTTCAAAGGCGTAGGCGCCGCGTCGTTTGGGGAGGCGGGGGATTGCCCCGCGCAGCCTGCGAGCGCCGACATTATAAATAACGCCGAGAGAGAGATGGTCAGTATTTTTTTCATTGTTGTCCTCCTGTTTTTTGTGACTGCATTTGCAAATCATAAAAACGATAATAAATCCGTTCTGTAAATTCTTATGGCAATCTTCTGTAAAACTTCCGTAAAACTTTTCAAAGCAAGGCGAACCTTGCGATTGCCGCAAAAAGCGGGATGGCGCAGCCGGAATGACTGCGTCCCGACAGGCATTTTGCTCGAAACAGCCGCCTCCGGAATCAAAACTTGCCCCAATTTCAAATCCCTTAACCGGGGTCTCAGCCTTGTCCGATTTGTTCTTTTCGCGCATCTGTTTTATCACGACAAAAAATTTTTTCAAAAAAGTTGAAAAAAGTGCTTGACAAACGAATTTTGATGTATTATAATAGGTTTTGAAGTTAGTGAAGGCAACTTGCGATAGCCCGAGTTAACTCGGGCTATCGCAATCGCGCGATTTGCGCCGTAGGCGCAAATCAGAACGCCTTTTCGTTGCCGAAATCTAACATCCGCCGCGGTTGGCGTACAGCCGGAATGGCGCTCACCGAAGTGAGCGT
>JAITKN010000008.1 GCA_031278415.1 Oscillospiraceae bacterium | reverse complement strand
AAAATACGACAAACAAAGCAACGACTCCATCAAAACCTGCCTCGGCCTCAAATCCCCCAACGACATACTTGACCTTTTCCCGGCCGTTTTGTAAGCTATGTTTGACGCACGTACAAATGGTCGTGAGCGCGTTTTTTGTTTGTCTTGACAAACTTACGGATGCGGCGTATAATACTAATGGTCAACATTCGCTAAGGAGGTTTATGTATGGAAATAACCAAAAAGGCTCTCGTAATTGAAGACGAAGAAAATATTGCCGAACTGCTTCAAATGTTCCTGGAAAAGGATGGTTACGTTGTGCGTATCGCTGCTGATGGGCGCTCCGGTTTGGAGCAAGCCAAATCGTTCGCGCCGGATGTCATTCTGCTTGATATTATGCTGCCGAAACTGGATGGTGTTCAGGTACTCAAACGTCTGCGGGAAGAGGATGGAGCGACTCCGGTAATTATGCTTACCGCCAAGAGCGAACCCTATGATAAGGTGTTCGCTCTGGAATCGGGCGCGGACGATTACATTACCAAGCCGTTTGTTCCCAAAGAGGTTATCGCGAGGGTTCACGCCGTATCGCGCCGCACGGAACGCGCCGCGGACGAAACGCGTAATAACAAGATTCTGGAGTTCGACAAACTGCTGATCAACCTTGATTCTTATGTCTTACTCGTCGACGGTAAGAAGATTGAAACTCCGCCAAAAGAGTTAGAGCTTTTGTATCATCTTGCTAAAGCTCCCAACCGCGTCTTCACGCGCAATCAATTGCTTGACGAGGTTTGGGGTTTTGACTATTTCGGTGACAGCAGAACGGTAGATGTCCATATTAAGCGGCTGCGCTATAAGCTTGACGGTGTCAGCGACCAATGGACTTTGAAAACCGTATGGAGTATAGGTTACAAGTTTGAGACCGAAAGAGACGCGAGCGACAGCGATGAAACACTTATTTAAGGATAACTTCATTATCCTTACGGCGGTTGTGCTGATTACGGTGGTCTCGATTGGAGCCGCGTTTATGTCACTCAGCTTTTCATTTTTGAAGAGTGAGCTTAACCGGAACGCGGATAATACAGCTGACGTAATTGCCGCAAGCGCGGAGGCGGCGCTCACGCGTACATCTTTAAGCGACAGCGACCTCAGAATTATGCTTATAAGCGTAGCGATTACAAGCGGAACTCACATTGTCATCACCGACGAAAACGGCATAATTGTCAATTGCTCGGATCCTGAACTTATGTGCCCGGAGATAGGGCAGCCGCTCACGCCATCCGGCGGTTACAGCAAGAGCGAGGTCATCGAGCAAGACGGAATCGTGGTCGGATACGCAGTCGCCGAAACAGATTCGTCCGGCGTGCTGTGGAAGGCGTTCTTAATTCGATTTGTGCTTGTCGCGGCAATTGTGCTGATTATCGCCGCGATCGCCTCAATTCCGATAACCAAAAGGCAGATAGCTCCGGCACAGGCAATGACAGAATCCATAGAAAAGGCGGAGAAAGCGCGGCGGGAATTCATCGCTAATATATCGCACGAACTTAAAACGCCTATGACCTCCATTTCCGGATTTGCGGACGCAATCGCGGATGGCACAATTCCGCCGGAAAAGCAGAAAAAGTATCTTATAGCGATTCGCGATGAGGTAACTCGGTTGTCAAGACTTGTTCAGCGAATGCTCGACATCACTCGCACACAAACTATTAACCCAAGCGCAAAAAAGAATCTCAAATTTGACATTGCCGAACTCTCTCGCCGAACATTATTCAGCTTGGAACAAAAAATCAACGCAAAGAACCTTACGATTAGAGCGCTGATTCCGGAAGGCGCGTTGATGGCGGTAGGCGAGGAAGATACTATCGCGCAGGTACTTTATAATCTGCTTGATAACGCTGTAAAGTTCTCTGATAATGACGGCACACTCGCGCTGAAGATATGGAAAACAGGCGGCAGCATTTATGTATCGGTTAAAAACTCCGGCGAGACGATTCCGCCGGACGATGTGCCTTTGATTTTTGACAGATTCCATAAATCAGACCACAGCAGAAGCTCGGATAAAGATGGCTTAGGTCTTGGGTTGCACATAGTAAAATCCATTATTGACAGCTACGGAGAAAAAATCTCCGCATCCAGCGAAAACGGAGTTACGGAGTTTGTTTTCACGCTTACCGAAGCATAATCAAACAAGTGAGCAAGCTCAAAATACGGTCCCCCACCGAATCTGCTCCATAGCTTGAATACGCTCTAAGCGCCAGATTACGCGATTCTTGGCAGCGTCAAATTCTTCCTTGTTATCAAGAAATTCGAGTGCCGTGTAAAGGTCAGACGTTATTGTGTCAACCTCACTATGGCGTAATGCCATATGAGTGTATCGTTCCTCCTGAACCCATTTGTTGATTACAGCCTCAACATCTTCATAGGTGTTCGCCTTTTTAAGCATAAACGTTAATTCGACGCTCATATTGTTGATGTGTGAGCAATTCCATATAGCTCCGCCGACCATAATTAAAAGCAGAATAAGCGCGACTATCTCCTTACGCATACATTATCTGTTCTCCTTAGCTGTTCTTATTATCCTGCAAAGCAATTCTGTCCGCTTTGGGTCTCGGGTGTTCCATAATGGCACTAATTGTACCATCGGTTTCAAAAACCGCGTATTTTACATCGGCAAGGTCGAATATATTCTTCTTACGAAGCGCCTCCGCAAGCTCGTCTAATGAAATCCGGCTGCGCCTAAGCTCACGCAGATTAATCTTACCGCTCTCGACAAGCATATTAGGTTTTCCCCACAGGAAGTCGTGGAAGCGTTTGCTTTTAAGCGCGGCGCCGCTGATTAAAATCTCGCCGCACAGCAGAAACATAACGGGGATCAACCCGTTAATAAGCGGAACGCCTATGTCAGAGAGCGGCTGAGCCGCTAAGTCCGCAATCAGCAACGCTACGATAAGCTCGGAAAGTTCCAACTGCCCCAGTTGACGCTTGCCCATAAATCGCGTTGCGGCATACACAACGACAAACATTATCATAGTTCGGATTAATATTACCGCCACGTCAGTAACCCCCATTAAAAACTCTTGCTTTTTTTGATATTATGGTTTACAATAAGGGTATATTATATACCTGAAACAAATTCTGTTTCTTATGAAAGGATTACATTATGTGTGGAATTGTCGGATACTGCGGCGACGAACAGGCTGCGCCTATCCTATTGCGCGGCTTGGAGCGCCTTGAGTACCGCGGATATGACAGCGCCGGTTTGTGCGTTGAGACTGACGGCAAGCTCGTCACCATTAAGGCGAGCGGCAAATTGAAAAATCTTGCCGCGTTAACCAATGACGGTAAAGCTATTAACGGTGTTTGCGGGATAGGACACACGCGCTGGGCGACACACGGAATCCCTACGGACACTAATGCCCACCCGCATCTCAGCGACGGCGAGCGGATAGCTGTTGTGCATAACGGCATTATAGAAAATTTTCGGGAACTCCGAGCTTTTTTGGAGAACAGAGGAGTTACCTTCCGATCCGATACGGATACCGAAGCGGCGGCTCAGCTAATTGATTATTATTACGACGGCAATTTAATCGGCGCAGTACAAAAAGCCGTGAGCCAACTTGAGGGCAGTTACGCGCTCGGAATCATCTGCCGCGACTTCCCGGACACGCTCATTGCGGTAAAGAAGAGCAGTCCGCTTATCGTGGCGCATACCGGCGGCGGATCGGCAGGGTACGCGTCATTCCTCGCGTCTGACGTCACCGCGATACTTAAATACACTCGCGATATGACATACTTAGAAGACGGCGATATGGCGGTACTTACTCGCCGCGGTATAAAGTTCTATGACGCATACGGGCAGCAGATCGAAAAAACCGTCACTCGTATTGATTGGGACGCGGACGCCGCTCAGAAAGGCGGATACGCGCACTTTATGCTAAAAGAGATATATGAGCAGCCGCGTGTTATTCGTGATACCATATCTTCACGCATAAACGGTATGACGGTGGATTTATCCGATGCCGGGATCACACCGGACTATTTCGACTCGTTTGACGAGATTAAGATACTTGCCTGCGGAACCGCGTATTATGCGGGCGTTGCGGGTAAATACTGGCTTGAGCAACTGGCGCGTATCCCGACGGAAGTAATTGTCGCTTCGGAATTCCGCTACGCTGACCCGATAATCGGCAAGCGAACGCTGGCAGTTATACTAAGTCAAAGCGGCGAGACCGCGGATAGTCACGAAGCACTCAGGGAAGCTAAACGCCTTGGCGCGAAATCGCTCGGAATAATCAATGTCCGCGGAAGCGCGATAACTCGGGAGTGCGACAATACACTTTACATCAACGCCGGTCCGGAGATCGCGGTAGCAAGCACCAAGGCATATACCGCGCTTTTAGCCGGACTGTATCTGCTGGCGGCCGCCGCCGGTCAAAAGCGCGGCGCGATCAGTCCGGAGCGTCTCAGCGCAATTATCGGAGAGTTGGAATCTCTGCCCGATAAGCTTGAGTACTCGCTGAAAACATGCGCGGAGGCGGCGCAGTACGCCGCGTCGCAATACTTCAACCATAGCAGCGTTTTTTATATCGGGCGTAATCTTGATTATGCCGCCGCGTTAGAGGCAGCGCACAAACTCAAAGAAATCAGTTACATTCACGCGGAGACATATGCCGGCGGAGAACTTAAGCATGGTACAATCTCGCTCATTGAGCCGGGGACGCTCATAGTCGCTCCGGCGGCATACGAGCCGTTAACCGCTAAACTGCGCAGTAATATTGACGAGGTAAAAGCGCGCGGCGCGGAGATTTTATGCGTAACTCAGGAGCATATGGCCGAAAATCTCAAAAGCGTCTCCGATTATATGATTACCATTCCGGACTG
This sequence comes from Oscillospiraceae bacterium, assembly GCA_031278415.1. Lineage (GTDB taxonomy): Bacteria > Bacillota > Clostridia > Oscillospirales > Oscillospiraceae > JAISJH01. The sequence continues at coordinate 7,929 of JAITKN010000008.1, read as the reverse complement.
CGACGCAACTATCTCGCCGTTTCTCACCGCTGTTCCGCTGCAGCTGTTTGCGTACTATGCGGCGCTGATGCGCGGTGAGAATATCGACCAGCCGCGCAACCTTGCCAAAGTCGTTACGGTAGAATAATACAGCAATAATAATGAAAGGTATATAATGACAGTAATCATCACGCTCTCAACAATCGCGGTCTTTATTCTGACGCTTATGCTAATCCGCGTCGGAGTTATCACATCTTACGAAAATGGCGTACCGCGAGCTGAGTTTACCATCGCGGGGTTCAGGATCCCCGCAAGGACAATAGCTGAAATTGTATCCGGCAAACACAAGGTCAAAAAAGAAAGCACCCAAGAAACAAGCAAAAGCGTCAATATTCCGCTGCGCAAACTTGTACCGATAATTTCAGATGTTTTGGGCAAACTACGGCAAGGACTTAAAATCAGTAAGCTGACCATACACATTGAAGTCGGCGGGGATCCGTACTCCGCGGCAATCCTTTGCGGATCACTGAACGAAATGATCGGATTTTTGTATCCTGCCGCAGTTAAGTTCTTAAACGTCAAAAAGGCGGATATACTCATAATGCCTAACTTTACATCCGAGTCAAACAGCATTGACGCAAGATTACGCCTATCATTCCGTATAGGAACTTTAATACGAGCCGCGCTCACCGCGGCAACACAATACCTGAACATAAGAAAGGACTACAAAAATGGAAAAACATCCCTTAGGAGACCTGATGGAGACAGCTACACAGAAAATACGCGAGATGGTAGACGTAAATACCATAGTAGGAACTCCAATTACAACGCCTGACGGCGTAACGCTGATTCCCGTGTCCAAAGTCACATTCGGCTTCACCGCCGGAGGGAGCGAGTTCGCGCCCAAAAGTAAGGCGCCGGGCGATAAGAACGCGTTTGCCGGAGGTTCCGGCGCGGGCATAAGCATCACCCCGGTTGCGTTTTTAGTCGTACACGGCGAAAGCGCAAAAGTGCTTAGTGTTAATCCTCCGCCCGGCACAAGCACGGACCGAATCATTGAGTCTGTACCGGAATTGATTGATAAAATCTCCGGTCTGATCAAGAGCAGAAAAAAGGACAAAGATGACTCTGACTTCCGAACATAACAGATTGATTGCGGCGGCATTGGCGGCGGTATGCCTGTTTTCTTCGACCTTGTCCGCCTATGGTACGGCTTCCCCTCCGAAAGAGTCCAGTTATACCGCCGTAGTTTATGACGCTGACACATTTGAAACCCTGTATGACGACGACGGCGATTTGGAACGCTCAATCGCAAGCGTCACAAAAATTATGACCGCGATTGTCGCGCTTGAGCGTGTCAGCCTTAACAAGAAGGTCACATTTAAGCAGGAGTGGAAAGTTGAGGGTTCCGGCAGCGGCTTTATACCCGGCAAAGACTACACGGCGCGGCAGCTTATCTACGCGCTTATGCTGCTTAGTGGTAATGACGCGGCGGTAGGGCTTGCGGAGATTACTGCGGGAAGCGTTGCGGAATTCGCGGAGTTGATGAACGCTAAAGCGTCGGAACTTGGACTTACTCATACCAACTTCAAGAACCCGCACGGTTTAGACGAAACCGGGCATTACAGCTCCGCGAAAGATCTTGCCGTATTAACGGCATACGCAATGAGGAATAGTAAATTTTCCCTTATTGTGTCTACTCGCGAAGCTAACGTAGGCGGGGTGTACTTCAAGAATCACAACAAGCTGCTCTGGTACGGCAAAGGAGTCATCGGTGTTAAAACCGGCTTCACGGAGAAGTCCGGCAGGACATTAGTTAGTGCCGCTGTACGTAACGGCAGAACGATAATTATAGTTACGTTGAACGACCCTAACGACTGGAACGACCACGTCAGCTTATATGACTGGGCGTTCGGCTCCGATGAGTAACCCCTCCGTATTAAAGCGCGTGTTGGGGTTCGGGCGTTTGTTTGGATCTGCGGCATTTGAGCGTCATTTAAGCGCGCTCAAATTTCACAGAATGTGAGTTTTTGCCGCAGTCCATCTACGACAATGTCGGCGGTTATGATTCCGTTTACATCAGTATAGATGTCACACTCATTAACTTTGCCATTCAGATATCCCTTGACGAGGCGGTCAAGCGAATCGGGGTCAAGCTCGATCTCGTCAAAAAATACATCGCGCATTTGATTATTAGAGCATGAGTTAAAAATCTCCCGCGTGAATTCGTATCTGCGCTTCTGCATAATACTCTTTCAAACCTACTCCGCTGTAACAGCCGTGCCGCTTGCCGTTACCATAAGCATATTGCCGTCCTTTCCGAGTACCTCGTAGTCGATATCCACGCCAACGATAGCATTCGCGCCGAGTTCGACCGCGCGTTGCCGCATCTCTTTAATCGCGTCCTCACGTGCTTGAATTAACTCGCCTTCATAGGAGCCGCTGCGTCCTCCGAAGAAACTTGTAAGCCCGGCAGCGAAATCTTTGACGAAATTTACTCCGTTGATAACCTCCCCGAACACAATCCCCTTGTACTCGGCAATGCGTTTTCCCTCGATCTGAGGGGTTGTTGTGATAATCATTTGTTTGTCTCCCAAATAAAAATGTATTTCGTATAATTTTTCGGTATTCTTCCGATCTTGTTCCGGATGCTTCTGTAGTATGCCATAATAGTAGTGATTTGTCAAGAGCAAATTTTTACCAAGCAGCGAGCGAAGTGCGTTCTCATTTAGGACATCTTATCTTATAACCTGCCTAATTGCCCAAAAGCAAAGGTGATAGTCTAAATAAGCATTGATATCAACCCGCTATATCAACCACATACCACATATGGTGCAGTACGCGTCAAAAACAATCTGTATGTTGTGGGTTTTGGCATCAAATTTTGGGTTTGGTATTTCATCAACTCTATTTGCGACTATCACCATAAGTATTTGGGTGTCATTGACAGTCTGAAAGAAGCTCTCGAAGCGGTCATGCAAAGATGCGTCGTACTCGAAGAACACGTCGCGAAGCTGGAAGCGGAAATCGACCATCTGCGCAAGCAGCTCAATAACGACGGCGGCAATCCTGCCTGTCGGCAGACAGGTCATCCAACCCGCCCTCGACCGACACAAAACCGAACGCCCCGAACACATACAACGGCAGGACGAAAACCGGCGGGAAGCCCGGCGGTCAAACGGAGGAGCAAAGACTTCTGAACCGGCTGAAAAAAATACAAAGACAATCATCTTCTATTCGCGTCCGACTTTGCCGTACCATTCGACAACAACTTGTCAGAGCGCGATTTGCGTATGGTCAAGACCACGGGGAAAGTGTCGGGTTGCTTCAGAAGTCTGCAAGGCGCAAAAACCTTCGCGGTTTTAATGACACTCATCAAAACCGCGATTAAACAAGGCATCTCCCCGCATATCGCCGTGCGATCCGTGTTTGACGGGCGCGGCTGCGTTTCGTAGGTGAGTAATAACCAACTTTCAACTGTTAACAGTTAACTTTCAACAGTTAACTTTCAACTGTTAACCGGCATGCGTTGTTTTAGCTTGATATTTCCCAATCTTTGAAATTGTAAAATGGGTCGCGGCTTGTAGGGTTTGCGCCCATTACCGTTCCGCGTCCGCTGATTAGCGCGGCGCGCTCAAACACCAAAGGGGAAAACGGAACGCTGTCCGCTATTCCGTTCAGCAGAAGACTTGCCGCTGCCGCTTTCTCCTCGCCGAGCCGAGCCGCAAGGAAATCTGTCGCAAGCACATCCAGATGCGAATCATAGCCGCCGAACCTCGCCGCGCCGCGGTCATCAAGCAACGGGAGCATCGACCAATCCGCCGTAAACTCAATTGACCCATAGAACAAGTCATAATTGCCGGCATTAAGGCGAGCGTTAAAATCTTCCCAACTAAGCTCAATAAAGTTTATACTGAACCCGAGTTCCCTAAGCTGCTCCGCTATGTTTTTTGCCGCGTTAACCTTTTTCAGATTTCCGCTATGCACGATAAAACTGAGTACACATTCCTGAGCGATATTATCCGCGTTCAGATACTCCAGCTGCCCGTCTCCGTCGTAGTCGCCTATTCCGGCGGCGAGCAAGATGTCCGCCGCGGATTGTGACGAAAGTGCTTTGGCGTTTGCCGCGACATTAGCGTCATAGTACGGACATTCCTCCGGCAGCGCGGCGTATGCCGCCTGATAGTCCGGAAACTCCGCGTCAATCAGCGCTTCGCGGTCAATCACAAGTGAAATAGCTTGCCGCCGCGCAAGTTCCGACCCCCAATTACGCCAACTGTTGAACCCTATAAAATGCAGCGCCGGTACAAGGTACGGGCGCCGTTCCGCTCCGCTGTTATACTCCGGAGCGCCTATGTCTCCGCGGTTTTCAATAACCACGTCAATAAATCCGCTGTCGAATGAGGGGATCAGACTGTCGCGGCTGACATCGGCGAGGTAAATCCGATCAACCGGCATATCCTGAGCATCACGATGTCCGGCAAACAGCTCAAGATAACCGCCGTCCGCGTTATACGCGTATGGTCCCGACCCAATCGGAACAGCGCGGTAAATGCTGCCGTCTTTCATAATCGGTATGTCAAGCCGCGCCGGGAATTCGTAATCCACACGCGTAAGCGAGATCGTGACGGCGCCATTCGCCGCGCCTACCTTGTTGATAACGCTGAGGCGGTCGGAAAATCGTCCGTCAGACCGAGCCGCGTTGATGGATCCGATTACGTCAAACAGTCCGAGTTCGCTTCCGTCGTGAGCCGCTATGCCGCTCTTGATTCGGAATGACCAGTTAATGCCATCGTTTGTACTCCACGTGTCACACAGTACAGATTCCCAAGTGTAATCGGGATTAACGCGAAACAAACCCTCATACATCAGACCCGAAAGCAGAAGGTTGTTTTCGCCTTTTGAGGTGAGCGGATTCATAGTATCGCCGCTGTCCCAACGTACCGTGAACATCGGGTTCAGATTAGTAACCGCCCGGTCGGGAGTCTCCTCGGCAAGGGGATCAAGCCACTCAATCAGTTCGTCCGCTTCCGTCGGTGTGGGAGTCGGCGGTGCCAACGCGGGTATATTCGCGCAGCCGGACATCGAAGCGCACGTCAACAGTATAAATATAAGAAGAGTTTTTTTCATTGCTTATTATCTGCGCGACCATTTTCTGTTCTTTGGCGGAGTTTTCTTGGAACTGCCGTCGCCGCCGACATTCTGAACAGCTTTCAGGTTTTTAACTACGCTTTTGCGCTCAATGTTATCACGTACCTGCGCGGTGAGTACACGCGCAACAAGCTCGTGCTTGATTGATTTAATCATAGCCTCAAACATCTCGAAGCCCTCTTGCTTGTAGGCGTCAATCGGTTTCGTGTTTCCGAATGCCCTAAGCCCGATTCCCCGGCGAAGCTCATGCATAGCGTCAATGTGCTCCATCCAGTGTTCGTCAACCGTGCGGAGCATAAGAACGCGCTCAAGTTCGGCAAAGTCCAGCCCGCGCGCCCTGATCTCCGCCTCCTTAGCGGCATAGCGGTCGCTGTACTCTTTGATTTTAGCATTGCGCGATTCTTCTATCTCATGGTCGAATTTATCGGGATCCGGCTCAATCTCCGCTCCCGCGACATCCTCAATCATAAGCCCGATACTGTCGCGCAAGTCCGCGCCGTCAAGCACTTGCTTGCGCTGCGCGTAAATAAGCTCGCGCTGAGTGTTCATCACATCGTCGTATTCCAGTACATTTTTACGGACTTGGAAGTTGCGTGACTCCACCTTTTTCTGAGCGTTCTCAATCGCTCCGGAGAGGATTTTAGCGTCTATCGGTTGATCTTCGTCCACGCCGAGCGCTTCCATCATATTCGATACGCGTTCCGAACCGAACAATCGCATAATATCATCCGTCAGAGCAAGGAAGAAGCGGGATTCGCCCGGGTCGCCCTGACGCCCGGAACGTCCGCGAAGCTGATTGTCGATACGCCGACTCTCGTGCCGCTCGGTACCGAGTACGTACAGTCCGCCGGCTTTGAGTACAGCCTCGTACTCTTCCGCGGAGGCATTAGCGCCGCCGAGTTTAATGTCAGTTCCGCGTCCCGCCATATTAGTGGCGATAGTAACCGCGCCAAGCTTACCCGCGTCCGCTACAATTTCCGCTTCGCGCTCATGGTGAAGCGCGTTTAGGACATTATGCGGAATTTTTTCCTTAGTCAGCAGCTTAGAGAGATACTCAGATTTTTCAACGCTTACCGTGCCCGCCAGAACGGGCTGCCCCTTTAAGTGGCATTCCCTAATTTGCGCGACGATCGCCCTGTATTTGCCGTTTTCGTTTTTGAACACGACATCAGGATTATCAATACGAATCATCGGCATATTCGTAGGAATTTCTACAACGTCCAACTTGTAAATCTGCCCGAGTTCCTCTGCTTCCGTCAGAGCCGTACCGGTCATACCGGACAGTTTGCTGTACATACGGAAATAATTTTGAAATGTAATAGTGGCAAGCGTCTTATTCTCCGCCGCGACCGCGACGTTTTCTTTTGCCTCAATCGCCTGATGCAGTCCCTCGCTGTATCGCCGTCCGAACATCAGGCGACCGGTGAACTCGTCCACAATGATAATTTCGCCGTTCTGAACGACATAATCGACATCGCGTTTCATCACGCCGCGAGCCCTAATCGCCTGATTAACGTGATGCGAAAGCGTACTGTTGTCAGGATCGCTCCAATTATCCGTTCCGAATGCCTTTTCCGCTTTCTCTATACCGCGTGATGTAAGTGCCGCGCTTCGGGCTTTTTCGTCTACAATGTAGTCCGCGTCAATATTTTCATCCTCTTCAGATTTGTCGTCCTGCTCAACCACTACCTTGACTTTCAAGCGTTTAACAAAGTCGTCGGCTTTCTGATACAAGTCGGTAGCCTCATCCGCTTGTCCGGAGATAATAAGCGGAGTACGCGCCTCGTCAATCAAGATGCTGTCAACCTCGTCTACAATCGCGAAAATGTGTCCGCGCTGCACCATATTCTCTTTGTAAATCGCCATATTGTCGCGCAGATAGTCGAATCCGAGCTCGTTATTAGTGCCGTATGTTATATCGCAGGCGTAGGCATCGCGCCGTTCCGCCGGAGTAAGACCATGAACTATCAGTCCGCAGGTAAGTCCGAGGAAGCGGTGAATTTGCCCGATTTCCTCACAACCGACTTTCGCGAGGTAATCATTGACAGTAACAAGGTGAACTCCTTTGCCTTGCAACGCGTTCAGATAGCAAGGCATAGCAGCGACAAGCGTTTTGCCCTCTCCGGTTTTCATCTCCGCTATTCTGCCTTGGTGAAGTACAATGCCGCCGATAAGCTGAACTCGGAACGGGCGCATATTCAAGACGCGGTCGGCGGCTTCGCGAACGACCGCGAACGCTTCCGGCAAAATGTCGTCCATTGTCTCGCCGTTGGAAAGCCGAGCTTTGAACTCATCTGTTTTGGCGCGCAGTTCGTCATCGGTGAGATTGCGGCAGTCCGTCTCAAGGTTTTCGATTTTATCGACCAACGGTGTTATCTTTTTCAGTTCGCGATCACTGCGCGTTCCGAACAGTTTATTTATAATTGACATATAGGTTTCCTTTTGAGCGGTTAGTAATCAGCAGCGCGAACGCGGCGAACATCTGCGCCCTTACTGCTTCTTCATTATACCGCAAGCGACGCTGAAAGTCAAGTGCTTTTTGCTGTGGTCGTGACTCCGCGAAACGGAGTGGACAAATAGAATTGATTTCGCAATATTTTCCTCAATCTGAATCGCACAGAAGCTCGCTTTATTCATACACCTTAATTTTCGTAATCAACGCATTTGCCCGCACCACCGGCCAGCTCAATTTAGTTTTGTAACTTTTGATTGACAAAAGTGGGGAAGTGTGCTAAAAAGGGTGTATGGAAAATTATAAAAGGCTCCTGATAGGGAGTGAGCCGAGGTTGCTGAGGAAGT
>JAITKN010000006.1 GCA_031278415.1 Oscillospiraceae bacterium | reverse complement strand
AACTCCCTGACCACCACATTGCTCGCCCAATCGTGGATATCTTGCAAATCACGCAATCCACAAAAATTACCCAATATCGTAATTGTCAGCACGTCGCCTACCTTGTAATAGTACCCGTTGTACTTCCTCAGCAACCTCGGCTCACTCCCTATCAGGAGCCTTTTATAATTTTCCATACACCCTTTTTAGCACACTTCCCCACTTTTGTCAATCAAAAGTTACAAAACTAAATTGAGCTGTTCGGGGTTCACGATCATTTGTTCGCGTGTCAAATATGGGTTACAAAAGGGCGAGGAAAAGGTCAAGTAAGTCGTTTGGGGATTTGAGACCGAGGCAGGTTTTGATGGGGTCGTTGCTTTGTTTGTAATATTTTGCAAGTTGCTTGCGCCTGTGCGCCGGCTGCGATATAATCCCTCTCATACAGGACTTCCTGCGTGTCGTTAATGTTTTCTTACACCCTATTTTACCGCACAACGGCTGTACCGTATACCTTTTTTCCTACTGTTACCCATCGATTGTAACACAACATACTCGCCATCAACGCAAAAACCTCCGAACCGTTATTGCGGCTCGGAGGTGTGTTCTATTATGCCGCGAAAGGCGTTTTACAGTTCAGACTCAGCCTAACTGCTCGGCGCGCTTCTCCATATAGTCGTCGTATACGGCTTGCATAATATCCTGATAACGCTGATAGCCCTGATTGTACAGCTCGCTGACATAGCTGTCCCAATTAGCCCGGGTCAGTTCTACGCTGCCGTCAAAGAAGAGGGCATAGTTCTCACTAAACCAAGTGTTGGTATCAGTTATAAACGTGTTCAGGTCGGCTTGCTGCTCGTCAGTCACCTTAGCGGACGCGGACGGCCAGTCATACTTCGTATCCGGATCCGGCGCGTAGTAGTCTTCCGCCCACAGATAGAAAGCGTCTACAAGGCGGTCGCCGCCTTCCATCGCGTAATTCGCCAAGTGGATATGACGAATAGGCTCAAGGAAGGAAACCTGCTGATAGCTGAACATAAACCACGCGACTGCTTGCTGTTGGTCATTGTTGATGACCCAGTCGGTCTTCATAATTGAACCGTCATCGGTGTAATAGTAGGTCGAGTTCGGAGTGTCATACGCTTCACCCTCGACGCCGTATGAGCCGATGAGCGAACCGGTGTCGCTGTAGAACCAGTCGGCATAGCTGATTGCCAACGGAATATTCTTGCCGGTCTTAGCGAACGCCCAACCGCCGCCGACATAGCTGTAACGGCCTTGGCTGTGAGCGTACTTCCAATCCCAATCCGCGGTGAGCGCCGGACTGTGCATCGGATCCCACGTAGCGTTCGGAGTGACCGTATTGTATTGCTCCAGTCCCTGAATCTCGCCGGGATTAATCGGAACTATACCTAGTTTGTCACTAAGAAGCTGCGACTTAGCTACGTCCGTTGTGCCGTATGTGGTGTAATCCGGGTCAATAAGACCTTCATCCAACCACTTCAAGAACAGCTCGATAGCCTGATAGTCAATATCCTGCGTCAAAGTAAATCCAACTTGCCCGTCAACAACCTTGACCATAGGAGCGGTATTCAACAGCGCGGTATCCATACCGGCGTAGAACGCGCCTGCCTGCAGCTCAATTGTTGTGGCAAAGAAGAACGGATAGCCCGTTGTGCCGCCGTCAAAGATTTCATTCTTCATCCTGGTGGACACATCGTACAATTGGTCATATGTAAAAATATCCGTCGGCGCGCCGGCACCGATTTTCTCTAACCAGTCACTACGAATGCACCACCCCGTACCCGGCAGCGGGTTTTCGATGTACGGGCCCATATTGGTGATCATTTCTTCGTTAAGCCAAACGGCGTTAATCAGTTCCGGGTCATAGTCAAAACGCGGAATCTGGAACATAAAGTTCGGCGCGTAGGCACGATAGTCCGCGATGTTCGCAAAGAACCCTTGGTCGATCATATCGGATGACGTACCGCCGCCGGCAGCTGCCCAGAATCCGAACGGACCGGCTACCGAACCCATAATGTCGGTGAAATCGCTCGACGCCAAAATGACGCTGAACGCCTGCTGAGCACCCGCAAAGTCAACGGTCTGATACTCAATGTTAACACCTGTAGTGTTGCGAAGCGTCGTTTGATACAGCCCGTTTGCGCCCTCGGAGTTAACGACCTGGAACGGCATCAATGTCGGATCCCAGTACACCAAGGTGTCGCTGCCGGTTGTGAGCGGCAAGTCGTACTCGTACCAACCGAGCGGATATCCCTTGTCGTCAACATCGTACTTCAGAGTTCCGTCGGCATTAACCGCAAGGTTATCATCGCCCGCGTGCGGCAGTTCCTCCGGAGTGATGTCCAACGGAGGAAGGTCAGATGTTTCATCCCCCCCCGCCGGCTGTTCAGCCGGTTGCTCCGCCGGAACTTCTGTAGCTACCGGCGCGTCGTCGGTATCATCACTGCTGCCGCAAGCCGCAAACAGCGCGAAAACCATACACAACGCCAGTAACAAAGCAATAGTCTTCTTCATTATAAGACTCCTTTCAAGAGTTAGAGTTTAGGCAATTCGCCACAAGCAGAACGGCCTCCTCTTTGAATTGTCTCCATTATACACAACTCCGTTTAGGTTGTCAAGCGTTTTTTAACAAATTGTTAAGAAATTTTTTGCCCCGGTTCTGATTACCCTATTAACTGACAATTTCTGATTTTTTTGTATTTTGCGAATAAATGGAAATGTCTCTTTTGCAATTTCGCGCCGAATCAAAACTTACTCTTGATAAACCATTTGGAAATCAGCTAACCGCATACGTGCCCGCTCACCCTCGCAAGCCGACCCGGCGGTCTATTTACATTCGTGCCAGTTATCCGCTATTTTAGTCTCCGCGATCAAAGGAACCTCAAAGTTTCCGACTCCGGCACACTCTTCCGTCATTATCGTTTTCACCTGCTCAGCAAAGCGGTCGGGTGCCTCCGCTATAAGCTCATCGTGTACTTGGCTTATAAGTCTTGCTTCCGGCAGTTCTTGTTTGAAGCGTTCCGCAATTTTGAGCATAGCGATCTTTATTATGTCCGCCGCCGCGCCCTGAATCGGCATATTCCGCGCCACGCGCTCTCCGAACTGCCGAACTTGATATTTAGATGATTTCAGCTCCGGAAGCGGTCGTCTGCGACCGTAAACGGTAACCGCGTAGCCGCGTTCCTTAGCGTCCTCAATAGAACGCTCAAGATAGTCTTTTACTCCGGAAAATTTTTCAAGGTACGCTTCGATGTATGCCTTCGCCTCCGCCCTCGAAACTCCGATGTCATTAGCCAGCGTAAAATCGCCCATCCCGTATAATATCCCGAAGTTAACCGCTTTCGCGCGTCCGCGCTGCTCCTTAGTGACCTCGCCGGGCGTTACGCCGAATACCTGCGCCGCTACCGCGCTGTGAATATCCTCTCCGTCTCGGAACGCCTGTATCATAGCCTGATCCCCGGAGATATTCGCCAGTACGCGCAGTTCTATTTGGCTGTAGTCCGCGTCAATCAGCTTAGAACCCGGTTCCGCGATGAAGAATTTGCGAATCTCCGCGCCGAACTCGCCGCGCACCGGAATGTTTTGCAAATTAGGCTCACTACTGGACAGTCTGCCCGTGGCGGTAAGCGTTTGATTGAATGTGGTGTGAATTCTGCCGCTCTTGTCAATCAAATGCAGAAGACCATCCACATAGGTGCTTTTGATTTTCGCCGCCTTGCGGTATTCGAGTACCCGCGGCACAATCGGATGAGCGTCTTGCAACTGCTCCAGCGTTTTCGCGTCTGTGGAGTAGGCGCCGTTTTGGAGCTTTTTCGCAAAACGCGGAGGTGTCACTCCGAAGCGTCCGAACAGAAGCGTACTGAACTGCTTTGTGCTGTTTAGGTTGAACTCCTGTCCCGCGATTTGGAAACATTCACGCGCAATCCGCTCAAGTTCCTCTTCCAATACCTCCCCATACGCGGCAAGGGCGTCTTTGTCCACGCAGAATCCGATCCGCTCCATTTCGCGCAGTACAGGCGCAAGCGGAAGCTCAATGTCCGTGTACAACTTCCACATTCCGCGCTCGCGCAGCTGTTGTTCCGCGGTAGTTTTGTCTATGGGCCGCTTGTCAATAGGGTCAAGCAAGTATCTCGCAATGTCGTCGGCGGGCTCGCTGATCGCGATCGGCGGTTCCTCACCCTCCGGCGGCTGTAAACCGTAAGATTTAATAAGGCTCTTGAATTCCAACTCGCTGAACAGCCGATAAAGCTCGTCATTGTCCGGAGTAATATCCGCCGTAGCGTCTGACCAGTCTACCGGCGCGTTTCGATCGATTTTCGCAAGATTATACGACAAATACGCCATATCCCTGTCAGCTTCCAGTTTTGCCCTGACGGGACCTTTTATGCTGTTAAGACCATCGTAGACTCCGTCAAGTGAACCGTATGTTCGTATAAGCTCCAGCGCGGTTTTCTCCCCTATGCCTTTTACACCCGGAATGCTGTCGCTGCTGTCGCCCATAAGCGCTTTGAGGTCAATAAGCCGCTCCGGAGCAAAGCCATACTCCGCTTGAAACGCCGCGGTATCATACAGGACACTATCGCCCTTGCCCTTAACGAGTCGAATGGTAACGCCGCCGCCGATAAGCTGTAAACTGTCGCGGTCGCCCGTAAGTATTTCGCACTCCGCGCCATTAGCCGCGGCCTGTTCCGCGAGCGCGCCGAGTATATCGTCCGCCTCAAATCCCTTGACCTCAAAGCGCGGAATCCCCATCGCGGTCAGGACACGCTTAATATACGGAAGCTGAACAGCAAGCTCATCAGGCATCCCCTTGCGAGCAGCCTTGTATCCGTCGTACATCGCGTGGCGGAACGTCGGCGCTTTCAAGTCGAACGCGACCGCCGCTTTATACGAAGAATTACCTTTCATATGTCTTCGCATAATCGTGATGAAGCCGTACACGGCTTGCGTTTGCATTCCCGCCGCGTTTGCCAGCGGCCGCCCGACCCCGTAAAATGCCCTATTCAGTATACTGTTCCCGTCTATCGCTAATAGCTTCATATAAAGTGCCGCACCATATCCTCATTACCGCGGACGCGAAAGTCCGATTCCGCGAATCATTCTTTTTGTCATTCTTTGCTGACCACTATATTCAGTTTGCTTTTGCCTACAAACATATGTCCGGAGTCGAGCGAGTACTCTAACTCCAACACGCCGCCGTTGTTGTCGAAATCCGCTTTCGCCAGGCGAGTGTTAATGTCAAGCGCAAATGAGCCGAACGGAGTATTGTACATAATAGTAGTATCGCTCTTCCCGGGCTCAAAGCGCATAACCGAGTTATACTCTCCCTCGCGCGCAAGCGTGATCACTCCGTTTTTGCCTATACGGAATGTCGTGACCGTATCACCCATCCCCGTAATCTCGGACTCGCGGTAAGTAAATACGCTGTCGCCGTCAGCCGTTCGAGTATACTTGCCATCGGTCAAAAGCTCAAAATTCTCCTCGTTTTGCTCGGCAAGATGCTGAACTCCGCTAACCTGAATTTTAACCCTACGCATATCTCTACGCCCAACCCTGCCGCTTATATCACGCTAACGGATGACAGTTCAATTTTAATGCTGTTGTCTTTAAGCAGACTGAGTTTGGCTTTATTTCCGTTGCCGTCCTCAACTGCCAGTTTTTCCAGTTTATACGCGGAGAAGAAGTCCACCAAAGTGGTTTCTACAAAACCTGTCCATTTTATCTTGTGTCCTACCGCGCCTGCGGTTTCGTCAAGCGCGGTTTCAATCGTCTTATCTTCCATATGTCGTAATCCCCTTCTGATACATCAGTATTTTGCGTTATAGCGTTATGCCGCCGCTTCGTAGCCCTCGTCCGTAATTGCCGCTTTGATTTTATCAAGAGTAACCGCGGAAGCGTCATACTCTACACTCGCGGTTCCGGCGTCGAGGTCAACCTCAACCGCTTTAACCCCACTCAACGCGCTGACGGCATTTGTAACCGCTTTGACGCAGTGTTTACAGGACATTCCATCCACCTTAATAAGCGTCGTTTGCATTGTGTATCCCTCCTTAATAAGTTTCGTTCGCTTTCATCAGTATACCACGGGATACTCCGAAAGTCAAGCATTTTTTTTGACGGTCGAGATCTCGATGTGAATTGAAAGTTTAATTGCCGCGGTTTTTGCCGGTTATTCGGAGTCCTGCTCAAAAACAGGTGGTTTTACCCGTTTTTACGGAGGGATGTGAGTATTAATTGCGGATCAGAAAATTTTTTTCAAAATTTCAAAAAAAGTGCTTGACAAAGGTTTTGGAGTGTGTTATAGTCCGCTTAAAGACGTTGATGAAGAACGGCTGTAATGGTTTGTTTCCAGAGAGTACGCATTTGGTGAGAGCGTACAACGACGATTGCAAGCGGATCGCTTCGGAGTTCGGTGCTGAACGGGAAGTGCGTTTCCCTACTAGGTTGCCGCGTGTAGGCTGCGTTAGTGCCGGAACTGTGTTGGCAGTTCGCGAGTGGTGATTTGCCCGTGAGGGCGGCACAATATGGGTGGTATCGCGGGTTAACGCTCGTCCCATAGTCTGAGAAGGCTATAGGGGCGTTTTATTTTGTCCGCGGCAAAAGATTCGGCATTTCAGAATCGCGTCCCGAAGGTCATACGCACATTCCCAACCAACAAATTACTACACATCTTGGAGGTACGCTATGAACACCCAAATCACTGAAATCGCGGAGCGCATCCGCGGACTTAGGCAAAACCTTGAAATGACAGTCGAGGAACTTGCCGCGAACGCAAAAGTCACAGCCGAAGAATACACTCGCTACGAAAACGGAGAGGTCGATTTCCCTTATAGTTTCCTGCACCACTGCGCCGAGTCATTCGGAGTGGACGTTGTGGAACTTCTAACCGGCGAATCCCCGCATTTGCGCGGTTACAGCGTTGTGCGCAAGGGCAAGGGGCTTAAAATGAGCCGCACGGACAGTTTCCAATACTTCCACCGCGCCCCTCTGTTTCGAGATAAACTTGCCGAACCGTTCCGCGTCATCGCGCCATTCAGCGAAGAGGAGCAAAAGAAGCCGGTGGAGCTTAATACTCACGAAGGTCAGGAGTTCAACTACATCCTGAGCGGTAAAATGCGTTTCGTCTTTGAAAAGCACGAGGAAATATTAGAACCCGGCGACAGCGTTTATTACGACAGCGGCCGCGAACACGGAATGATTGCCCTGGATGGAAAACCGTGCGAATTCATCGCCATCGTACTCGGCGTAAGGGGGGAAAAGAAATGAGAAACATTAATGTTCGCTACGTTGATGAGCTTTATAACGCGGCGGGCGTTCTGAAAAGCTACAAAATCAAGTATCCGGACAATTACAACTTCGGCTATGACGTAGTGGACGACATTGCCGTTAACGACCCGAATCGCCGCGCTATGGTCTGGCTGAACACAGCCGGAGAGGAGCATACATTTTCGTTCGGCGATATGAAGCAGATGTCCGACCGAACCGCTAACTATCTCGCCTCGCTCGGTATAGCGAAAGGCGATATGGTGATAGTCGCCCTGAAGCGTCACTGGCAGTTCTGGCCGGTTGCCGTTGCCCTTCACAAGATGGGCGCGGTGATGATACCTGTTACGTTTATGCTGAAGCCTCACGACGCGGAGTACCGTATCAACGCGGCGAACGCAAAGGCGGTAATCTGTACCGCGTTCAGCGGCGCTCCGGACGCGTTCGAGGAAGTTGAGGGCAATTGCCCGAGTCTTACGACCAAAGTCATTGTCAACGGGCAAAGAGACGGCTGGAACAGCTTCGACGACAATATGCCTCTTGCATCCGATAAATGGGAACGCGTAAACACGAATGTCAAAGAGACTATGCTGATTTACTTCTCCAGCGGCACATCCGGAAATCCGAAGATGGTTATGCACGACCACCTATATTCGCTCGGACATTTGCTTACGGCAAAGCACTGGCATTGCGTGGAGCCGGACGGATTGCACTTCACAATAGCTGATACCGGCTGGGGGAAAGCCGTCTGGGGGAAGCTGTACGGACAGTGGCTTATGGAGGGGTGCGTATTTACATACGACTTCGATACCTTCGTGCCCGCGGAGATACTGGGTCTTGTGGAGAAATATCGCGTTACGACGCTTTGCTGCCCACCCACTATGTACCGCTTCTTCTTGCAAGAGGATTTCTCCCCGTATGATTTCAGCAGTTTGAATTATTGCACAACGGCGGGCGAGGCTCTTAATCCGGATGTGTTCATCGAGTGGAAGAATCGCACGGGGCTGAACATTATGGAGGGCTTCGGACAAACCGAAACCACTTTGACTATGTGCAATCTTAAAGGAACTACTCCTATTCCGGGTTCCTTGGGCAAACCATCTCCGCAGTATGAGGTTGATTTGCTCAATCACGACGGCGAAAGCTGCAAACCCGGCGAAACCGGCGAAATCTGTATACGATACGAAAGCAAACACCCTGAAGGTCTGATGATTGGATACTATCTTGACCCGGATAAAACGGCAGTCGCTATGCATGATGGTTGGTATCATACAGGCGATACAGCTTGGCGCGACGAAGAGGGTTACTACTTCTATGTCGGACGTAACGACGACGTAATCAAAAGCTCCGGGTATCGCATAGGACCCTTTGAAATCGAGAGCGTACTCGTTCAGCACCCGGCAGTTCTGGAATGTGCGGTTACGGGAGTTCCCGACCCGGTTCGCGGGAGCTTGGTCAAGGCGACAGTCGTGCTTGCCAACGGATACGCGCCGAGCGATGCTCTTATCAAGGAGCTTCAAACCTACGTCAAAAACGAGACCGCTCCATATAAATATCCGCGTGTAATAGATTTTGCGGATCAGCTGCCGAAGACAATCAACGGCAAAATACGCCGTGCGGAAATCCGCGAAAGGGACATCAAACAAAGTATGTCAGCTTCGTAACCGGCACATGTAAAACCGCGCCTCCCGAACTAATCGGCGGAGGGCGCGGTTTCGAGCACTTGCGGTTCGCTGTCTGCTGTATGAACAATGATCAGAGTGCCTGCCGCGTTTGGCTCCTTATCTTTTGCTGTGCCGCTGCCGATTCGGATCGCATATCGGCTTAAAGTTCGCTTCTTATCCGCACATCCAAGGCTTGTAGGCAGCGTGAAAAGTTGTCCGCCGCAAGGCGAATTAACAGCCGCGCAATGCCGATGCTACATTATCGTACCTCCGCAAACAACCGTATCGCCGTCGTACAGCACTACCGCTTGACCGGCGGTAAGCGCCCGTTCCGGTTCGGAAAAGTCAACGCGCAAAATACCATCAGAGACAAACTCCGCGCGACACGCGGATTCGGTACGCTTATAGCGCGTCTTAGCGGCAAGGTTAACCGCGCCGCTTATTTTATCCGGAACCAGTACGTTTATATTGTTCGCGAATAGAGTTGCGCTGTACAATTC
>JAITKN010000125.1 GCA_031278415.1 Oscillospiraceae bacterium | reverse complement strand
TTGCTTCGCCGACCTCAAATTCATACGCCAATTCCTTTTGAGTTACGTACTGACGAAGATATTTGAGTGTGAGAATCAACTGTTCTTCCAACGTCAATTTTGGTTTTCTGCCGCCTTTTATGTGCTTTTCCAAATACACTTCGGTCAAAACCTCCGTCATCGCGGCAAATGTTTCGCGTTTCACGCCGATAATTTGCTTGAAATCGACGTCGTTCAATTTTTGCGTTTTTTCGTAGTGGTTCATTTCTTCAGCCCACTATTATCATAACACATCTTTCGACGCTTGTCAACAGCTTTTTTTCAGTTTCCGAGGAGGTCTATTGATAATCCGCCGCTTACCGATTGACGGCTGAATTACATCAGGCTGTCACGATTCTCAATGGTGACCTCGGTTATTCGGACATCTTCGCGAGCCTTGATGCTGTCCAAGAACTCTCCGCCGCGCAGTTTCAGCACGCCCAGAACGGTTTGCGGTTTTCCGAGCAGTTCATATACTGTCGCTTTGAATTTTTCGCATGGTTCCTCGAACACACCGAGTTCGTCAAGGACTATTACATCAGCGGGACGGCTTATCGCCTCTGCGGCAAAGATTTCAAACGCGTCATAGTTCACTTCAAAATTTCCGTTCGAATCCCCGACAGCCATAACAACGCTCTCGCCCGTTACATAATCGTTGATCCAAAATGTCTTGCGTTCCGACGTAATTTCGCGTGTAGTATAGTATCCCGCGACAGACTTGCCATAGTTACGAAGCTCGCGAATCGCTTCCTCGATTATTGTAGATTTTCCGACACCCGGCTCGCCGGTCAGAAAAGTGTTCACTTTACCAATCCGGTATTTGCGGCAATCGCTGCGAATTCGTCGTCAGACAGATCGTATCCGTAGAACAGTTTGTAGTACTGCGCAATCTCAGCCGCCGCGTCGTAGCCCGCGGCATCCGGATACAGAACGCTCGGCAGCCAAATCAAAGTCAGATAACGGTTGATAGACGGCGGACTTCCCGCCCAGTTGTACGGCAGGGACGGAATCTCATAGTAGCTGCCGTTGGCGATAGCGCTGAGTTGTTTCCAGGTCGGGTCGTCCGCGACGGAGGCGTAAACGCTGTTCGGGTAGAAGAATATGACGTCCGGGTTCCATACCAGAATGGCCTCCAAGTCGGTCTCATTTCCGGAACCCTTTCCGGATGGGCTGTCAACCACAGCCGCGTTGTCAGTTACGTAGTCGAACACCTCGGAGTGGAAGCTGCCCTGCGCCATCACGTTTGTGCCGGCATCGCCGAGTAGAAACAGCGCGGACTTCTTGTTGGTGCCGACCGCGGTCATAACCTCATCGGCCTGAGCGAGAATTTTTTCGCAGAACGCCGCAAGCTCCTCGCCTTTATCTTCGCGTCCGAGCAGTTTTCCGAGCGTGCGGAACGCCTCCGGAGTGCTGTCTAACGCCGCCGTGACGTGTACCGCCGGAATCGCGAGTTTCTCTGTGATGCTGTCCATATCCTCGACGATTGTATCCTTAGGTTCGCCTACATCAATGACGACATCCGGCGCGATTGAGGCAATTGTCTCAAAATTCAAGTCGTCAGAGCCGTAGAATTGACCGACTTCAGGCAAGCTAAGCAGAGATTCCGGTACATATTTCTGCGCGTCTTCGGAATATCCGCTCGCGACGCTTACCATCAAATCCGGCGCGATCGCAATCAGAAACATCTGAGCTAATGAGCCGCTGGGCGCAACCCGCGTAATCTCAGACGGCAGAGTCACCGTTCTTCCCACAGAGTCAGTAAACTCAACCTCGGTCACTTCCGCCGGAATTTCCGGCGTTGATACGTCGGCAGGTTCGTCGGTCGATTCCGGTGCGGTTGACGTACAACCCGCAAACAGCGCGAACACCAGTGTGAGCGCAAGCAGTAACGCAAGCAGTTTTTTCATTTTGTGTTTCTCCTTAATTGTTGTAAAGTGATATTATATAGTGAACATATTAGTTCCTCAGTTAATACCGCGCTCGGCTTCCCGTCAGCGGCGATTATGCCGTGATTGAGCGCCATTACGCGGTCGCAGTATCCGGCGGCGTGTTCCGGATTGTGGGTGCTGATGATGATGGTATACCCGCGCTCGGCAAGTTCGCGTATTTGCGTCATTACTCTGATTTGGTTACCGAAATCGAGGTTTGCGGTAGGTTCGTCCATGATCAGTATCTTGGCGTTCTGCGCAAGGGCTCTGGCAATCATCACAAGCTGACGCTCGCCTCCGGAGATGTTCATAAATCCCCGCTGCGCAAGCGCTTTAATGCCGATCGTCTCTAATGCGCGATGCGCGGACTCAAGCTCTTTCGCGCCCGGCGACCGTAAATCGGACATTCCCGCCGAGGCACCCATAAGCGTCATATCAAGCACACTGTAGTTGAATACGGACGAGTGCGATTGCGGCACATAGGCTATGCGGGTCGCAAGCTCTCGTGCCGGGGTTTTACGAACGCTTTCGCCGCAGATTAGAACCTCGCCGCGAAACTCCTTATTACGGAAGCCGAGTATGCAGTTAAACAGCGTCGTTTTGCCCGCGCCGTTCGGACCGAGAAGCCCGAGCAACTCACCTTCACGCGCCGCGAATGTAAGTCCGTTCAGCACATTGCGTTTCCCGTAAGAAAATGTCAAATTATCGACTGAAACACGGGCAAAATCCAATCTGCTCATTCCGTTATTTCCCTTCGCGTCATCAGCCAGATGAAAAACGGCGCGCCGATAACACTTGTAAGTATCCCGATGGGAATCTCGGTAATCAGCAGATTGCGCGATATATTGTCCACAATCAGCAGGAACAGAGCGCCGCCTATCGCGGATGTGGGCAGAAGCGCGCGGAAGTCGCTGCCCACTAACTTGCGCGCAAGATGCGGAACGACCAACCCTACCCAACCTATTAAGCCGCTGACGCTGACGCTTGCCGCCGTAATCAACGTGGAGCATACAATAACCGCGCCTCGAGTTGCGTTGACATTAACGCCGAGCGATTTAGCCTCGTTATCCGGTAGTGTAAGTAAGTTGATCCGCCACCTCAGCAGAAGCAACGGCACCATTCCGATGGTCATAGGAACAAGCGCGAATAG
Source organism: Oscillospiraceae bacterium (assembly GCA_031278415.1). Lineage (GTDB taxonomy): Bacteria > Bacillota > Clostridia > Oscillospirales > Oscillospiraceae > JAISJH01. The sequence continues at coordinate 1,608 of JAITKN010000125.1, read as the reverse complement.
TGTATCCTCACGCTTAGTCTTTGCCAACGAACCCATCAGCCAATAGGTGATTTCCGGCAAGATGGAGTTCGGATCCGCAACGAGCTTGATAAATGAGGTCACCGCGTTCGCCAAAGAACTAACCATAATTCCGGCAAGGATAATGCCAAGTACGCGCTCCCCTCTTGCCGCTTTGCTCACGAGCGTTACAAGCGCGATAGTGACCAGACTGGACGCGAAGGCAAATACCGTGACCATTCGCCCCGAAAGTTCCAGCAAAATCGCGATTGCCGCTCCCGCCGCCGCTCCGGAACTTGCGCCTAAAATGTCAGGCGATGCCATCGGATTGCGAAATGTTCCCTGATACGCCGCGCCGGCACCGCTGAGACAGCACCCCACCAAACAAGCAAGCAGAATTCGCGGCAGACGCACATTGAACAGTATAGCCGCGGTCGTCGCGCTTACGCTCTCACGTCCTGTTATGCGGTCGGTCAGCGCCGCGAATAACTCGTTGAGCGTAATATGGAACCTCCCGAGCGTAACGGAGATAAGAGCCGCAAAAATCAGCGCGAGCGAAAGCAAGAGGACGACAATGTGCTGTTTTTTCATTCGCCGCACACCTCCTAGTCCCGCTTCTCGGCTGCGTTCCAGAGTACCATACCGAAAATCTCCTCACCGATACGGAAGTAACGCGTCTCCGGCAGAAAACCGCGGTGCCAGAGAATGTTAATCAGGCTGTAGAAGCCCTGTCCGAACCGCCCGGGCGACTTCACAAATACCGTATTGCAGCACCAAGCGTTTGAAAGACTCTCAAACTTTTCCAACGCCGAAAGATTGTAAATCGCGGGACTGTTGGACGCGAACGCAAGATCATACTTAGTACCCGCATCAAACTCCGAGAAATTCGCACGGATAAAATTTGTGTTTGCGCTCTTCCTCGATAAGGCAAACTCTATGAATTTCGAGGAGAAATCCACGCCTGTCGCGTGTTTGCAGTACTTGGCGAACTCTTCAACGAATATGCCGGGACCGCAACCGACATCTATAACCGATGTATCAGCATTTAATACGCCCCGGTCAGCGAGAATCCCGCAAACTCGTTCAGCGCGTCCCGCGCTCAGCCGTGACGGTTCGGCAATCCACTCTCCGGCGCGCTCATTCCAAAGTTCGGGCGAATGTTCAACACCGGATGACTTAGCGTGCCAAAGCTCCAAAAAATAATCAAGATCTTTCATAACGCGAATTGTATCACAAAACATTTCCTATGTCAACTACTTTTTTGCGCCGCGAAATAAAAAGCGCAGCCACGGAAATCAATTTTGCAAATTGCACAAAAAGATGGTATAATGTATGGGTATGAAAAAAGAGAAGAAGCTTCGGATACAGGAATATTTTGAAGGGATAGAGTTGACCGAGGAATACGAGCCGTATTTTTGCAGTATCGCAGGAACGTTCTGCGGATTCCGGAATTTGAAGCAAATACAGGAATGGGCGAGCCATGAGAAGATCAAGGCAATGCTGCTTGAAGAATTCGGCGTCAAGCATGTGCCGTGTTACTACTGGCTGACACATCTGCTGAAAATTGTGGATCCGAAGTCGATGAACGAGTGCTTCACGCAATGGGTGACG
>JAITKN010000117.1 GCA_031278415.1 Oscillospiraceae bacterium | reverse complement strand
CTAGCAAAGTTTAAAGGATGTCTAGCAAAGTTTAAAGGATGTCTAGCAAAGTTTAAAGGATGTCTAGCAAAGTTTAAAGGATGTCTAGCAAAGTTTAAAGGACAACCTTTAAACCTTGGGGGACATCCCCCAAACCTTGGGAGAACTCTACAAACTTGTCGGGTTATTTATCGGTTTGTCAGTTTTGGGGTATGAACTGTTCGCTATACTCCACGCCGAGTCCGTATGCTCCGCCGTACTGCTTAACTATGCTCATCACCCGGTTGTAAGTCTCCTTGTTGTTCCAATCGCGCTGCCACTCCAACATAATTTGCTGCCACGTCATCGGTATTACTCCCGCTTGTGTCATCCGCAGAATCGCCATATCGTGAGCGGTCTCGGACGCGCCTCCGCAAGCGTCCGCCGCGACGTATACGGTCAGTCCGTCCTCTGACATAGTAAGCGCGGGAAAGGTAACGCAAGCTTCCGTCCACAATCCGGCAAGGATAATGTGAGTGCGTCCGGTATCTGTTACCGCCTTTTTGAGGGTTTGATCCTCCCATGCGTTAATGTTTGTACGGTCGATGGGAATCGTCTGAACCTGAATATCAGTCAGCTTAGACGCCATATTGCCGGAGAAGGTTTCCGCCTCTATGGTTGTCAAGATGCAAGGCACATTAAACGCTTTGGCTGCCGCCGCAAGACCCGCGGCGCTGTTCAAAATCGCCGCGCGTGACGCGCTTTCCGCGCCGAAATACATCTGCGGCTGATGATCGATTATGACTACGACGCTTTTGCTCGGGTCAAGCAGTGTCTCGGGATAGTTTCTCATAGGTTAACCCTCCGTTGTATATTTTTTTTATTCTCTTATTGTTGACAAAGCTCCGAAAAATATACATTGTCTTTTACGGGCGGGCTTGATACCGTTACTTACCGCAAATAAGCTGAAGCGTCAATTGTGATTCGCCGCATTGAAAAAGTGCTTGACATATGAAAATTTATATATTATACTGTGCGTAAAGTTCGGTATTGTTATTATGTATTATTCGTCTGATTTATTTTTAAGGACTCATCTATGACGCTGCCAATTGAATTGGAAAACCTTACATTTAACATTCTCGGCAACGAATATCCGTTGCCGCTCGACTCGTCTGATGGGCAAACCGGGGACGGTATACTGATGTACGCCACGATGCTGTTCTCGGTCTGCGGATACGATCGGGTAACGGTTAAAGATATAGCGGATGCTCGGAAGGAATGTCAGCCTTGTTTCTCCTGACATCATTTCGCGCTTGGAAGAATTTCTGCCGCGTTCCGCAAAAACAATCAACAGGAAGCGAGTAAGAAAAAACAATTAACAGGAAGCGAGTAAGAATGATAAACTCAAACAAAACATCCTACACGGTCAACGGCGCTACCGATAAGACGGTCGCCGTTTCGAAGATGCTTCACGAGCTCGGTGTTCCCGTACATCACAGGGGATATGCGCTTTTGCGCGATGCTATCGTGCTTGTGTCTGAGGACCCGAGCCTTCTCACCGGTTTTGTGAAACAGGTATATCCCAAGCTCGCGGATAGCGGCGATATATCGGCAAGAGCGGCGGAACGCGCTATCGGCAGGGCAATTGATGTCGCCTGGCACCGCTGCGACGATACTGTGAAGAACAAGTATTTCAGCAACGCGGTATTTTCAAACGGCATTAAGCCCAGTATAAAAGAGTTCGTCAAGTATGTCGTGGCGAATCTGCGGGCTTGACGGCGAAGCTATCCGCGGGAAATGCGTGCCGCGGCAAACTTCTTGATTTCGGTTATCGGGATAATCATAAACGCTAAGCCCACCGCGATGAACATCTGCGGCAGCGGCAGCGCTTGCAGCGAGAATACGCCGTTAAGCCACGGAACATATATGACCGCGAACGTCATAGCCGTACTGAGCAGCATTGCGCCCCAAAGCAGTACATTTTGCGTTCCGAGCGCCAAGATGGAGCGCGCGCGGCTGCGCATATTCAGCGAGTGAAATACCTCGCACATTGCCAGCGTCAGAAACGCCATAGTTTCCGCCTTGATATTTGATTCGGACAGCGGCGGTTTACCCGCAAGGATCCAACCGAGCAGATAACTGCCGAGTGTCAGCAACCCGATAACCACTCCCTGCCAGATCACGTCCAAGGCGAGCCTCTCCGCGAAAACAGACGCGTTGGCCGGACGCGGCGGACTCCGCATCGCGTCGCCTTCCGCGGGCTCAACGCCAAGCGCCATAGCCGGGAAGGTATCTGTAACAAGGTTAATCCACAATATATGTATCGGTCGGAACAGCACAAAGCCCGACAGCGTCGCGATGAAGATACTTACTACCTCCGCAAGGTTGGAACTCAGCAAAAACTGAACCGCCTTTCGGATATTTTCATAGATGCGCCGACCCTCGGCTACCGCGCTGACGATAGTAGCGAAGTTGTCGTCGGCAAGCACCATATCCGCGACATTTTTAGTTACGTCCGTACCGGTAATACCCATTCCGACACCTATATCGGCGGCTTTAAGGCTTGGCGCGTCGTTAACGCCGTCGCCGGTCATTGCCGTGATTTTGCCGAGACTTCGCCACGCGTTAACTATACGCACTTTATGCTCCGGCTGAACTCGCGCATAGACGCTGTATCGAGTTACGTCAAATTCTTCGTCGGGAATCCTTGACAGATCACTGCCCGACAGCGCGGCACTTTCGTCTTCGATCATTCCGAGTTCCTTAGCGATTGCTATTGCGGTATCCCGATGGTCGCCGGTAATCATAACGGCGCGAATACCGGCGGAGTTACATTCCTCGATTGCCGCTTTTACCTCCGGGCGAATCGGGTCAATCATACCGGCTAAACCGGCAAAAACCATCTGTGTTTCGAGTTCCTCGGGCGCTGTGCTTGCCGGAACCTCATCGTAGACCCTTACCGCCGCGCCGAGTACGCGCAGCGCTTTGTCGGCAAGCCGCTTGTTCTCGCTCAACACTTCCGCGCGAAGCTCATCGGTAAGCCGCTCTATCTTGCCGCCGCGCGAAATAGCAACGCACCGCGCAAGAATTTCGTCAGGCGCGCCCTTAGTGTACTGTACTACCCTGCCTTTCTCGGCATGCAGAGTACTCATCATCTTGCGAATGCTGTCGAACGGAGCCTCCGCGACGCGCTCGTAATCAAACATTTCACCCTCGGGCGGAATTTCACGCGCAAGCGGCTGACGTCCGAACTCCCGAAGCGCGATTTCGGTAGGGTCGCCGATATTGCCGCTTTCCGACAACTTGGCGTCATTGCAAAGCCACATAGCCTTTTTGAGCGGAAGCTCATCTCCGTACCATTCAACTACCGTCATTTTGTTCTGCGTCAGTGTGCCTGTTTTGTCCGAACAGATAATCTCCGCGCATCCGAGTGTCTCCACAGCCGTAAGCCGACGGATTATCGCGCTGCGTTCGGACATCCGCTTCACGCCGATGCTCAGCAGCACCGTTACGACCACGACCAATCCTTCCGGTATCGCGGCTACGGCAAGGCTGATTGCCGTCAGAAAAGAGTCGAATATTTCGCCCGTGCCGAACCTAAGCAGATTAATCGCGAATATAATAACGCAAATCCCCAGAACCGCCGCGCTGAGTATTTTGCTTAAATTGTCAAGCCGTTTTTGAAGCGGAGTGCGTTCCGAGTCGCTTGCCGATAGCGCGTCAGCTATCTTGCCCATCTCCGTGGACATCCCCGTACGCGCCACAACGCCCGCGCCGCGCCCGTATACTATCGCCGTACCCATATACGCCATGTTTCTGCGGTCGCCGAGCGGAACATCTCCGCCGTCGGGCGCGGACATCGCGGCGGAATGTTTTTCCACCGGAACGCTTTCGCCGGTCAGCGCCGCTTCCTCTATTTTAAGCGAAGCGCACTCCGTAAGCCGTATATCCGCCGGAACGCTGTCGCCGGCTTCCAGCAGCACGATGTCGCCCACAACAAGTTCCGCGCTCGGGATAACAAGCACTTTCCCGCCGCGCCTGACTTTGCTTGTAGCGGCACTCATCTTCTTAAGCGCTTCGATTGAGGCTTCCGCTTTGTTCTCCTGCGCTATACCCAGCGCGACATTCAAGATAATTACGATAAATATTATCCCCATATCCGCGAACTCCCCGAATGTTCCGCTGATAATTCCCGCCGCCGCCAGAATAAGTACCATAGGGTCTTTAACTTGATCCCAAATGCGCAAAACCGGAGACCGCCTCGGCTCCTCCGTCAGCGTATTGGTCCCGTTTTCTTCCAGGCGAGCCGCCGCATTATCCTCCGTCAAGCCGTCCGGCGACGTACCCAACTCGGAAAGCACACTTGCGGCGTCCGATAAATGTTCGAGCATTGAAAAAGCCTCCTATTAAGTATGTTACGATGACTACATCAGATTAACACATACCTTGCCGGATGTCAAGGAGATTATAGCGCGGGCGGCAATAAATATATTGCCCGGCTGCGGAATACACCTCGTGCCCGGCAAACACATACGGGGGTTGCCCAATAGCATGTGGCTGCGAGCCGTCTGGCGGCAAGTCGCTTGCGTCTGGCGGCAAGTCATTTGCGTCTGGTGGCAAGTCGCTTGCGTCTGGTGGCAAGTCGCTTGCGTCTGGCGGCAAGTCGCTTGCGTCTGGTGGCAAGTCGCTTGCGTCTGGTGGCAAGCCGCTTGCGTCTGGCGGCAAGTCGCTTGCGTCTGGCGGCAAGTCGCTTGCGTCTGGCGGCAAATCACTTGTGTCTGGTGGCAAGTCGCTTCCCTGTGGCGCGAGGCGGCTTCCCTGTGGCGCGAAGCGACTTCCCTGTAGCGCGAGGCGGCTTCACGCTAGCGCGCTGCGACTCATATTCACAGCGGGGTCGCGGGCAGCGCGACGGGGCGCGTGTTGACAGGCGGCATCGCCTATGCCGGGGGTGTCGGCGCTGTCGCTTCGCAATGTCGCGTAGGCGAGTAGTAACACGCGAAGAAAAAATCGGGCTGCCACCTAAAAAAAGTGCTTGACAGCATGTTTCCGGTGTGCTATAATGCCGTTACTAAGTCGTCCGAAGAAAGCGAGTTGCCGTCAAGCGTAAATCTCGCCCAGGAGCTAACATAGACATCAGCGATGCCGTTTTAGGCTCGTTGCATCGGATTGAAGCTCGTGTTTACAACGGACGCGGGTTTTATTTATTTGAAAGGAGGAAAACAGATGGCAAACGCAAAGATTTTAGAACAGAAGAAAGCGATAGTTGCGGAGCTGGCCGAGAAGTTGCAGACAGCCTCCGGCGCGGTTTTCGTTGACTATACAGGCACAAATGTCGCTAAGGATACAGAGCTTCGCCGCAAGGCGCGCGCCGGTGGTGTGGAATACGCAGTAATCAAGAACACTCTCGCTCGATTTGCGGTTAAAAGCATTGGTCTTGGCGAACTTGACCCTATTCTCAATGGTCCTACAGCACTTGCCCTCAGTTTCGGCGACCCTGTGGCGGCGGCGAGGCTGATTAATGAGTACGCGTCTAAGAAAGACTCTACTATTCTCATTAAGGCAGGCGTTGTAGAGGGCAAGATCATTGACCCCGCCGGGGTAACATCGCTGGCAGAGCTGCCGAGCAAAGACCGGCTTTACGGTATGCTTGCCGGCGTACTTCAAGCACCGATTCGCGGTTTGGCCACGGTACTTCAGGCAAACATTTCAGGCTTGGCACGCGCGTTAAACGCCGTTGTTGAGCAAAAGCAATGATTATTGTGGCGGTCATTGCGCTTATGATTGCGGTAATTATCGGAGTTGCGTTCGTAAGCAATTAACAGCGCGAAATCATGAAAACTTCTAAAAAAAATAAATCAAGGAGACACAAAAATGACAGAGAAAATCAGCGCTCTTTTGGAGCAAATTAAAGGGTTGACGGTACTGGAGCTTTCGGAGCTTGTACACGCGATTGAGGATGAGTTCGGCGTAAGCGCGGCGGCTCCGGCGGCAATAGCCGTTGCGGGTCCGGCGGCGGGTCCGGCGGATACTGCCGAGGAAAAGACGGAATTTGACGTTGTTATGACGAGCTTCGGCGAGAAAAAGCTCGACGTTATCAAGCTTGTTCGCGCAGAGATTCCGGGACTCGGACTCGGCGAGGCTAAGGAACTTGTTGAAGGAATTCCGGCGAAGATTAAGGAAGGCATCAGCAAGGACGAGGCTGAGGGACTCAAGAAAAAGCTTGAAGAAGCCGGCGCTAAGGTTGAGCTTAAATAAACTTACGGTTACAGCATTAATTCCCGGGACTCAGTTCCCGGGAATTTTGCGTTATATGCCGCGAATCGGATATGCGTTGCACGGCACTTTGCAGGACATCGGATAGTTGATTACGCGTTTGCGTATAATGTTTGAATTCAGCAATCGAGTCGCGCGCGAAAAAAGTGCTTGACAAAGCTCGAAGTTTGTGCTATTGTAAATACTCACACGGGGGTGTAGCTCAGTTGGTAGAGCGTACGGTTCGCATCCGTAAGGTCGTGGGTTCGACTCCCTTCATCTCCACCA